>NZ_JACBZM010000002.1 GCF_013408525.1 Nocardioides aromaticivorans | reverse complement strand
GCCCGGGGACGCGCCGCACGCCTTGGCCCTGGGCGAGCGCCATCGCGCAGCGCAGCACCCCGGTTTGACGGCTCCCCTTCGTCTTCGGCTGGCGGCCGGAGGCTCTGGAATGGAGGCAGGTCAAGATCGGCCGCAACTACCACCTCACGACCGACTACCAGCACTATTCGGTGCCCTACGCCCTTGCCGGACGCCTGGTGAGGGTGCGGCTGCCTGCCTCAAGGGTGACGGTGTTCGACGGACAGCAGGTCGTTGCCGAGCACCGTCGCAAGACGGGTCGCAAGGGCCAGTACTCGACCGATCCGGGCCATGTTCCACCGCGGCACCGCAACGCGGACGGGCTGTGGTCGCGAGACTGGTTCCTCGACCGTGGCCGCCGCGTTCGGGCCCGCGACCATCCAGGTGGTCGAGCAGATCCTCGACCGGCACGCGATCGAGGCGCAGGGCTACCCTGGACTGCCAGAAGAGCGTGTTGCATAAACCCTCGGCGCGTCTTCGGGGCCTTCTGGTCGTGTCTCGGGAGAATCTCTTGGCAGGTAGGGGTTCTGGAGGTGGACGTGGGTTACAACTTCTTGACTGTGGAGCGTGATCAGGTGTTCTTGATGCCGCCGTCGTTGACCTAGTGGCTCGAGGAGGACCATCTGGCCTGGTTCGTGCTCGACGCGGTCGAGCAGATGGACCTGTCCGCGTTCCACGCCGGCTACCGCGCCGATGGGTGGGGACGCGCAGCGCACGACCCGAAGATGATGGTCGCGTTGACGCTGTACTGGCCTGCCGCGGTGATCTCGGACAGTGGGCCCTCCTAAGGTGAGGGTTCTACTGGAAACGAGATCCGCAGTGAGTGCATCCCGTAGACGGTTCAGCCAGGAGTTCAAGGACGAGCTGTGCCAGGAGGTGCTGGCATGCGGGCGTGCTCGCGTTGCGCGAGGCGGCTCTGCTGGCACTGGGATGGTTATTCGGACCGCTGCGTGCAGGTCGGCCGTCTCGCAGAGAGGGGACGCCGAGCGCTATCGTCTGGCTGCCCGGATCCACAACCGGCTGGTCTACGAGTGGTGGTTCATCAGATCGCCGATCTGGGTTGTGTGGGCGATCTTGCGCGGTGCACGGTTCGCGAATGCCGCGGGCAGCAAGCGGGAGCGGGCCCAGGCACTGTCCACCGCCGCTGTCATCTCAGGTACCGCGCCCGTCCTGGCACCGATCGCACTGCGACTCGTCAACCGCTCGCTGCGGCTGCGAGAAAACGCGGGGGAGGGTTGGGGGATCGCGCAGTCGCACCATTTCCGTGGCTTTGTGCTGTATACCGCCAGTCGGTATGCCGAGGCGATCGAGGCGTTCGATACCGCGATCGACGCCTTCGACATCGTCGGGGACCGCTGGGAGCAGGTTGCTGCGATGTGGCAGAAGGCGCTCTGCCTGGGGCGGCTGGGCCAGTTGCACGACGCGGGGAGCCTGGCGCGGGACACCTACTGGGAGGCCAAGCGCAGGGGTGACCGGATTGGAGCGGGTACCGCGTTGGCGATCTGGGTGCGCTACCTGCCGGCCAAACCGGGGCGCCGTCCGGGGTCGCCTCGAACCGGGAGTCGATCGGCCGGGAGTTTGTTCTTGGTCAGCGCGGGCGGTACACGTCCGCGCGGTGGTCGACGTTGACGACCAGCACGATGAGCTGGTCGTCGTCGATGCGATAGATGATCCGGTATGGGCCACGCCGGGCCGACCAGTAGCCCTCGAGCTCACGCTCGAGCGCCTTGCCGACGCGCTTAGGGTTCCGCGCGAGCTCGCCGTAAAGGAACTCCACGATCGCAGGTACGATGCGCGGCGGCACGCTGCGCAGGTCGCGTCGCGCCGGCGAGGCGAGGCGGACCTCGTAGGCCTGACTCACCCGTCGTCAGGCGGTGGGGCGGCGCGGAACGTTGAACTCGGAGCGGATCTCGTCCTCGCGGATCGTCTTGCCTTCAGCGTACTCACGCTCGGCCTCGGCGATGTCGTCGAGGGTCTTTGGGCGCGAGAGCCAGAACAGGGTTTCCTGGAGCGACTCCCACTCGTCGGCGCCGACGAGCACCGCGGCGGGCGAGCCGTTCTTGGTGATCGTGACCTGCTCACGGGTCAACGAGACGGCCTCGACGAACTCGTTGAGCTTGTCCTTGACCTTTGAGATCGGTAGCGTCTGCATGCCGACCATCCTAGGCCGTTATTGTAGCCCAATCAAGGCCAGGTAAAAGGCCGATAAGTTACCTTATGTTAACTAGTGCGCTCCAGACCTCTAGCCCTCTTAAGTTATCAAGGTTATGATCGCAGCATGGCTCGCTACCGAGAGATCTACGACGACCTGCGTGGGCGTGTTCTGTCCGGTGAGTTCCCGGTCGGCGAACGGCTCCCGTCGATCGCCGACCTGCAGGAGCACTACGACGTGCCTGGGCTCAACACGATCCGCCAGGCGCAGCAGCTGCTCGTCGATGACGGCTTGGTCGAGACCCGCCAAGGTGTCGGCGCGTTCGTGATCAGCGACGAGCCGACGGGCCGCGAGGTCGACCTTGTGGCCGAGCTCCGTGCTGCCCGGGCTGCGATTGACCGGGCGTTGGCTGCCCTCGCTCGCGCCGAATCAGGCGACGGGCGATGAGTGCCGTTCACACACTGGTCGGCACGAGGTACTCAGCGGCCGGCGGCAAGACCGGCAAGTCCGGCAAGTCCGATCTTGTGGCGTGGCGGCGCGGGCCCGAGCCTCGCCGAGGACATTCTGATGACGGTCGGCAATCGCGGTGTCTGGGTCGACGCGGATGCACTGCGCGATGCGGTGGGGTCGCCAGTGAGCCATCGTTTGGCGGAGCTGCGTCGCATCGCCGATTCGGTAACCGTCCTTCGGGACGGGTGCGTCGTCCTGACTGGCGAGATGAGCCAGATCGACGACGTGGCGATGGTCACAGCCATGCTCGGCCGGAAGATGAACCAGTACTACCCCGAACGTGCCGCAGCGCCCGGCGAAGCCGTCGTGCTCCGGATGAGCGATGCCTCCGGACGTGCGGCGCATCGCGTGTCATTCGATCTGCGTCGGGGCGAGGTGCTGGGGCTGGCGGGGCTGCGAGGCGCCGGCCAAGACGAGATCTGTCACTGGGCGGCCGGCGTAGCCTCCCCGGTCACGGGCAGCGTGACGGTTACGACCGGGGTGCCGCGCTCGATGTCGGCGGGGGGCGGGTCGTCGAGACGCACACCGGCGAGGATTCGGGCGATGCGGTCGAGGCAGCCGCGCATCGTTCTTAGCGTTTCGCCGCTGAGCTGGCCCAGGTAAACGTCGTACGGCGAGCGGTGCTCGGGCTGTTGGCCAGGTTCGATGATCAGCGTTGGCAGTCGGGCGTCCTCGACGGGAGCGAGCCGATCGACGCGCCGCCGCCCTTGCTTGGTCGGTGCCCTGTCTGCCATCTCTCGACGGTAACGGCGGGGAAGCGTCGGACCGCCCGCGACACGCTCATAGTCTGTGGGAATGGGCCTTCTCGGTGACTAATGAGGCGCCTTGACCGCCAGGGTCCTGCGCCCTCCGAGATGCGCGCAGCGGCTGTTGTTGCTGTCCCACCGCATCTCCAGCTGGCGCAGCTGCGTTCGAGATTCCGTCGTGCTGCGCCGCTAGCCTTCGGGTGTGCCCCAAGCCAACGTCCCCGAACCGGTGCCTCCTGGGCTCGCATTGCTCGATAAGGCGCTTTCGTTGCAAGCCCCGCTGGTTGAGCGTCACATCGCCCGGCTCCGACGAAATCGGCCGGACGCATCGCCGGCGCAGATCCTGAAGCGACTGAACGCCGAGCTCCGCGCGGCCACCATCAGCTCGGGAGCCGGAGTCGGGGCGGTCGCGGCCTTGCCCAAGGTCGGCACCAAGACGGCGTTGACCGTCTCTGGAGCCGAGGTAGTGGGATTTCTCAACGCTGCGGTGCTCTATGTGCTGTCGCGTGCCGATTTGCACGGTGTTCCGCTTCACGACATCGAACGCCGTCGCACCCTGGTGATGGCAGTCATGCTGGGCGAGGCGGGCGCCAAGTCTGTTGAGAGGGTTGCCGAACGCACAGGGCAGCACTGGGGACGGCAACTGGTGAAGAACATTCCCCAGGCCAGGATCAAGGCCATCAACGACGTGCTGGGGAGACACTTCGTGACCAAGTACGGCACCAAAGAGGGCATCATCGTCCTCGGCCGCGTCATCCCCTTCGGGATCGGCGCTGTCATCGGTGGCGCCGCGAACGCCCTCACCAGCCACGGAATCATCAAGGCCGCCGATCGAGCCTTCGGGTCAGCACCGGAGGCGTGGGAGCTGGCATGACGGGTTTGCCGCGTGCAGCGCCGCACTCCGGAGATCGTTCGCGATCAGCTTTTCAAGTACCTCTCATTGAGATTGACGGATCGCGGCGGGCGGCCACTGGCGCGGCCGAGGTCCGACCTGGACGGTGAGGTTTCCGTGCACCCAGAGGTCGATCATGTCGTCGTCGGTCTTCATCGCGAGAGACCCGGCGATGTCTTCGTGGGCGAAGGCAGCGAGCGTGGCGGCAACGTACTCGATCGTGCCCTCGTCGTTCCACCGTCTGTCGCCCAACCATCGCAGGAGGGCGGGTGCCTGCTTGACATCACCGAGCGGCTCCGGCTCGGCACACGCTTGCAGGTCCTCATACCAGCCACCGGCGACGGCTAGGTCGGCTTCGACGGCCTTCCAGAGGTCTCCCGCACGAGGGAAGACAGCATTCATCGCGGCGGTCACGTCCGCGATGTCACCGGGGTCTATCTCGACCCACTGCACCGTGGCGAACAGCGCATCCTGGACGACCTCAAGCAGGGGCTCCCGGCTGCAGGCCGCGAACAGGTCCGTTGCCCGTTCACGCAGCACGGTCGGCGACAAGGTCACACCATCAGGGCTGGGGCCAAGGTTGTCGGCGGCCAGCAGGAGGCGGGCGATGGGTTCCCACGCGACCTTCTGGCCGCCGGGCGCCTCGTCGGCGTGCGGGTCGGTGCCCAGCCACCACCTGGTCAGCTGGGTCGTGGTGTAAGGCCGCAGGCGAGGGGACATCTGTGCCAGTGCGACGGTCCCGGCTTCGCGCAGATCCTTGATGTCGGACTCGCGTCCCGGCTGGTATCGATCGAGCCATCGATTCAAGCCCGCGTCGGCGGCCACGACCTCAGGGGTCTCGAGTCCCAGTGCTTTGATGGAGGCGGGGTCCTCAGAGGCGCTTGCCCAATCTGCGGCTTTGATCAGGATCAACGTGCCAGCACCGGGGTAGGTGTCATCGGCTGCAGTCGCGTCGCTCGTCACCGCGTCGAGCCCGACACTCTTGAGCACGGATCCCGCGGTCAGCAGCAGGGCATCCTCGAGGGCGTCGACCAGGATGTCGCCGACCCAGTCGCCAGCGGCATGGAGCTCCTCCATTCGGTCCCCGGGGGCGCCGTGTTCGGTGCGTTCCTCGAGGGCAGCCAAGATGATCTGCGCCATCTCGGTGCGCCGGTGGTAGGGGAACCTCTCCACGCAGGCAGCATACGGGCGCTACCGCAAGTTGTAGCGGCACGACTTCGCCGGCGGCGTGCGCGCGGGGCCTGACGGGGGTACAGCAGTCCTCGACCACCACCGGGGGTGGCAGAATCGCGGTGATGACTACGCCACGCTCCCCGACGGTCGGCTGAGTGCGTGGCCTCGCGATCCTGGCGCGACAAGCGCATCGACGATCTCCTTGAGGCGGTCTCCGAGCTCGGTATGACGATGTCCCGCACAGCGGCCGGCGAGGTGCTCGACGAGCGCGTCACCTACGTGGCCGAACAGATGCGCGTCACCGAACCCACGGCCCGCCGCTACCTCACCGACGAGGCCCTCGCCGGTCTTGCCAGAACCATCGTCTTCGGCTTCGTCGACGAGACTCCCGGCGCCGACCTGATGGGTGCACCGCGAACCGCCGCGGTCCCCGTGAGGTTCGCCGGCACGGTGTTCGCCGGACTGGGCGAGGTCATCCGCATCCTCCTGGTCGAACGCGACGACCTCACGCACACCCGTGACCGAGTAGCACAGGTCGCTCACGCGCAGAGCTGCTTCGGCCTTCTGATCCACGACCAGGTGGCTACCACCGGCTCCTACGACGAGCCATCGGTCCAGATGCCCCCTGCCCTCCTGCTCCGGGTGGCGCGCATCCTGGAGACCGCCGCGGACCTGGTCGAGGGCGGCCTGATCGGGTACCAGGTCGATCCGGCGGAGAGCGCCGGACTCCCGGGGGCATTCCGCCGCGACGTGCAGCTGATGCGCACCATGGCCGGACAGGAGCCAAGCACGTGACCGAGACCGCCGCCCGAGTCCTCACGCTGTACGCCACCGTTCAGGAGATTCCACCCGACCACAAGGGTGGCTACTCCCTCGATCGCGACCAGCTCGTCGTCGAGGACACTGACTATGGCCGGGCCGTCGAGGCTGCCCGACGTCGCGTGCCCGAAGGCTGGCGAATCATCGCCCTGCGCGTCGAGCGCGACGAGGCATGACCCGACATCGGTGAGCAGCGGGACGCGGCGCCTGCCGGGGGTCAGGAGCCTTCGAGGAGGGTCCGAATCTCCTCGTGCTCTCTTTCGGGCCAGTCCAGACTCTCCACCCGCGCGAGGTAGGCGTCTCGGCACTCTTCTGCGGTCCACTCCCCCGTGGCTGCGGCCAGGTCGCTCCATGTAGCCCCAGATTTCAGGGCAGGCAGGGGTACGTAGTGCTGCGCGGTGTCGACGGCCTCCTGGATTGCCTCGACCGCGGCGACCAGCGCTGTGAGGGCTCGACGATCATCGGGCCCGATCTGGTCCCAGCGGCGGGGGCATTTGGCCCGGACGTGCTGGAAGTTCGCGATGGCCTCGTCGAGCCCGCCCACCGTGTGAGCCCACTGGCCCGATAGGTCAAGGCTGACGGTGAAGGTTGACCATCCGCCGACTACTGCGGTGAGGGGGTCGGAGTCTGGTTCTGGAGGTGGTGCGAGCTGTCGTTGTTGGCATGCGGCCCGGTCGGAGCAGACGTACCTCCACACGCCGCCCTCTTCAAGGGGCCGGTAGCGCCGCCATGGTGCGCGTGCGCCGGGTGGTGTGGTGGGGTCCACGGGTGCGACGTGGCCGCAGTCCGTGCACGCGGTCGGCTCGGTGACCCCGTGCGCCTGGACGAGGGCGACGACGGGGTCGATCTCGCGGGAGTCGACGTACGGACCCCACGCACCGCAGCTGCACCGAGCCGCGTGAAGGCGTCCGCCGTCCTCGGTCTGCTGGGAGCGGACGGTTCGGACGAGGGGGATGTGAATCGGGAGCGAGCGGACGCGGTCGCGATCGGTCATCGAGCCCTCCCTGTCAGGACCGGTCTTGGCCGGGTGGGCGAGCAGCGTCGTACGTACTCCTTCGGGGTGATCTCGCCGACGACGTACTGCACCATGTCGTCGATCTCGGCCCGAGTCGGCTCCCCACCCTTGCCGTAGGCCTGGGCGAGATTGCGGACGACCGCGCCCCTCTGCCCCGGGGTGAGGCCTATGAACAGCTCGGGCCACTGGACGGTGATGCTGCGGATGCTCATTCGCTCGGCGCTTTCCGCTGGGTCTTGGGCTTGCTCGCTGCCGCGCGGCGCTGTTCGACCTGCGTCTGGAGGCTGTTGCGCTCGGCGCGCAGTTCGTCGAGCTGCTCGCTGAAGCTGGTGCGCAAGTCAGCGAGGCGCTGCTCGCCGTGGCTGCGTTCGCGTTCCACTTCGGCGCGGGCGGCGTCGCGTTCGGCGCGGGCTGTTGCTTCGCCGGCCCGGAGCTCTCCGATCTGCTCGCGGAGCTCGTCGACCTGGCTTCGCGCGGCGTCAACCTGCTCGCGCGCGGAGGCGGTGGCCTGCTCGGCGCGGTCGGCGCGGGTGGTCTCGGCGGCGGCTCGCTCGACGGCGCCCCGGGCCCGCTCGTCGGCCTCGGCGCGGGCGGCTTGCGCGGTGTCGAGCTCCTCGGCAAGTCGGTCGCGCTCGCCCTCGAGGACGATGATGCGCTCCTCGAGGCGGGTCTGCAGTGAGGCGAGTTCGTTGCGCAGCGCGGCGATGGTGGCCTCCGCGTCGGCCGCGGCCGCGGTTGCGGCCTCCCGGGTGCTGGCGAGTTCCTCCTGCAGGGCGCTGGCCTCGTTCTGGTACCCGTCGGCCTGGGCGCTGACGTCGGCGAGCTCCGCCTCCAGGCGGGCGACTGCCTCGGTGGACTCGAGCGCGGCGGCGTCGGCCTCCTCGCGCTCGGCCTCGGCGCGGCGCTGGGCCTGCTCGGCGCGAGATGCGCGGGCGGCGGCCGCCGCGATGCGCTCCTCGGCTTCGGTGGTGACCGACTCGATCTGAGCTTCGGCCGCGTCGAGGTCGCCGGCGGTGCGGATCTCCTCGATCGCCCGGGGCAGTTGATCCAGGAACAGCTCGGCCATGCCGGTGAGCTGCGCGACGAGCTCGCTTGCCTTCTGACGGGCCGCCTCGACGGGCCGCGCCTCGTCGCCGGCACCGCGGGCATCGGTCTGGCCGGCGTCCTTGAGGCGCTGGCGCTCCCGCCACGCCGATGCCCGGTTGTGGCCGGGGTCGTCGCAGTACTCCGGGGGTCGGCCGGTGCCGGCGTCGCCTGCGGCCGCGGGGCGGTCGCAGCGGGGGAAGCGGCACGTTCGCTGCTCTGTCTGCTGCACCTGTTCGGTCATAACGTCATCGTAGCATGACGTTAGACGAAACGAAACGTAATGACGTAACGAAAGACGAAACGGCGGCCCGCCGACGGGCCAACGCCCGGCGAGCGCCCTGGTTTGGGTGAACCCCGGGACATGTGTCGGCGGGGCGTGCGATGCTCGCGTCCGAGAGCCCGCCGGTGACCCGAGACGCCTGCGGGCTCTCAGCACGTCCTCACATGGACGGTCCCCGTGGCTGGGAGCGGGCGGGCACCCTCGGGACCCCCCCCGAGCGGGAACCCTCGCCTGCCCGGATTGGGGCTCAAGCGCTCCACCTGGGATCAGCGGTTTCGGCGGGGCGCCTTTCGGATCTGCGAGGTGAAGTCGGCGACGGCCTCGCCCAGGGACACCGGTGCGGAGTCGTCGGCGAGTTGGTCGAGCAGCTCCTCGGTGGGCTCTCCGAGTTGTGGCGCGGCGTAGGCATCCCACGCGTCGGCGGCACGGCCGAATCGCTCGTAAGCCACAGAGTCCGTGGGCGCTGCAGCATGTAGCCACACGGACGCCGTCGTTGTCACCAGGTGTGCCAGTCGGGTCGCCTCGTCGTCTGTTGCTCGAAGTACCTCACGTGCCGCACGGCGTAGCTGTGCGGCGACGTTGTCCGTTGCAGGCCCGACGAGCGTCGGGGCGACGTACGCATCCCATGCCCTGGTGGCGACGACCAGACGGCGGTAGGCCTCGGTGTCGGCCTTCGCGCGGCGCCAGGCGGATGCCGCCATCGCCACCTGCCGCTCGAGCAGCGCCGCCTCGTCGTCCATGGCCAGCAAGTGTCGACCACCGGGCGCCCACACGGAAGACCATCCGCGTCCCCTCCCCCACTTCCCCGAGCCGAAGAGGGTCGGCTGTTGCTGTCCGATCCGCCGCACGACTGGTTGCTTCTCCACAGGCGAGCACACGTCTCACGAGGAGAAGGACCCTGATGAACCAGCCCCTGAACGACTCGACCTTCACTGCCCGAGGTCTCCACGCTCATCCGGTCGCCGCGCTGCGGGACCAGCTGACGCAGACCATGACGGCAACGAACGAGCTCAGGTCGATCCTTGCCACGGTCGACGACCCCGGTCGTAGGTTCGGTGAGCACCGATGAACGAGCGGGAGGTGCTCGCGGCCGCCGACGCGGTCTTCGATGCGGAGCGGGCGCTGCGGCGGGCCGCTGACACCGTGGACGAGCTCGGCGACCTTGCCGCGTCGTCACTGCGGGTCCTCGACGATGCCGCGACCGACGCCTTCTACGCCCACCAGGAGGAGCGGCGGGACTTCTACTTGGAGTCCGCGGGCGACCATCTGGTGCGGTTGCGCAACAGGTCCGGCCTGATGAACGAGTTCGGCGAGGACCTCAGCCGCCACCTTGCCGTCGCCGGCAGCGCCATCGAGCGCGCTGGTGACGAGCTCGCCCGCGGCACCGACGGCGACGACCGTGACGCGGATGTCAGGGCGTTGCGAAGTCAGATCGACGTGCTGAGCGAGGTCGTGGCGCTCGCGCGGCCGGTCGCGGACCAGATCACTCGCCACGCTCAGCACGCCGCGGAGTCGGCGGCCGCGACCGAGGCACTGATGCTCCTCGACTCGCGGGTCCACCAAGCCGGGCAGGAGGTGACCCGGGCAGACGAGGGCGTGTCGATGATGCGGTCGGTGATCGAGAGCGCACAGTCACGGGCGCGGACGTCAGCGGCGCTCGCCGGCTCCCTCAGCTACGCGGTCACCCACCCACCGGCGGCGACCCCGGGTGGGTGGGACATGACCGGCAGGTCATGGTCCAGCGGTCCCCCTCAGCAGACCCACCAGCCCGGCAAGCGGGCCGACCCCGGCATCGCGATCTGAAAGGAAGGTGCACACGCCATGGGCGATCGCACACCGATCGAAGCCATCGTCTACTCCTGCCCACCGGAGCGAGTGGACGCTGTCCTGGAGGTCTTCGAGGAGTTCGGCCTGGGGAACGAGTTCGTGCTTCCCGGCGACCGCGAGCCAGGCCCCAGCGACCAGCGGAGCCTCATGTTGGGCCGGGGGTACATCCACAGCGACATCTCCGTCGGCTCCGGGGCCGAGATCGCTGCGGCGCTACCCAACGAGGCGGCCTGGAAGGTCTGGGAGGACCCGAAGTACGAGCACCTCGGCGAGGTGCACCTGAATCACCCCGATCTAGGAGACTGCTGAACAACTTGTCATCTGGCGGCGTGGGTGGCGGGCGGAGCGCCGCCAAGGCCGTCGAGCGGCGAGTTTGAGTCAGCACTCTGGGTGCGACAACGGGGTCGTTCCGCCCGCCGTCGGCCATCCTGCGCGGCTCTGCAGCCGCGTGCAAGGGGCGGAATTGAGCCCGCGAGGGCCCTGTCAGGCCAGGGCCCAGGCTCCGTCGGTCATCGTGAGGCCCATGGCGAGGAGTCGACGCAGGTTGAGGGCGGCGACGCGGTGGTGGAGCCAGTTGTTGTTCTTCTCGACGCCTCGGTATGGGACGCGTCGGGCGCCGCGGGTGAGCCAGGCGATCGAGCGTTCGACCATCGGTCGGTGCTGTCGATAGTCGGCCTGGAAGCCGTCGTCGGCGGCTCGCTTGCGGTGTTCGCGTTGCAGTTGGTGGTGTTCGCCGATCAACACAGTGCGACCGCTTGCCGAAGTGGTGCATCGCTGTCGTAGCGGGCAGCCGCGACAGGCAGCACCGAAGGTGACGGTGCCCTTCGCGGACCGCTTCCTGGTGATGCCCGCCGGGCAGGTCAGGGCGTCGGCGTCGGGGTCGTAGCGGAAGTCATCGAGGGTGAATCCGCCTTCGACCGTGGGGCGCAGCGGCCACGGTTTGAGCAGCGGTAGCCACTTCTTGCCGTCCAGGGTGTGGAGCATGTCGCCGGTGGCGTAGGCCGAGTCCCCGAGCACCTCGACCTGCTGGTCGGTCGCGAGGGTCGAGTCGGCAGTGACCAACTCGGCACCGACGGTGGCGTCGGAGTTGGCTGGGCCGTTGGTCTTGGTCAATGCACACACGGTGGTCAGCCCGGTGTCTGGCTCCACCACGACGTGGGCCTTGAACCCGTCCTGGCGTCGTTCCCGGGTCTTGTGGGCGTGCCGGGTGTCGGGGTCGACGGTCGAGATCACCCGATCCGGCGCCGTCTTCCGTGCGATGCGCCACCGGCCGTCGGTGCCATCGGAGTCCTCGGCCGGCTCCACGTCCTGGCCCGCGACCAGCGCCAGCAGCGCGACCGCATCAGCCGGCTTCCCGCCCGTCTTGGTGATCGCCTCGACATCCAGCACAGCGAGCAGGGCGAGTGCGTCGCCGACCAGCGCGGACACCAGCTCGGCACGGGCAGCCGGGTCGTCCCACGCGATCGGCGGCTTCCCGGTCGAGTGGTAGTCCTGTCCGGTCAACGCAGCCAGGCGGGTGCAGTGCTCGGTGATCAGGTCCTTGGCGCCAGGAACCTCACGGCCCACGCGGCGGATCTGCGCGATCAGCTGCGTCACGGTGTCCTGGCGGGCGACCGCGTCGTCGAGGATCGTGGAATCCAGCGCCCGACGCTGCTTCCCGGCCACCGCCCCGGTTTCGGTGATCACCTCGCGGACCACCTCGAAGATCCGCTGCGGCCGGTTGCTCGCGGCCAGCCGGCGACGCCAGTAGGTCAGCGTCGACGGGTCGAAGCCCGGCTTGTCGATCGCGTACCCGCACGCTGCCTTCCATCGCAGGTCGAAGGTCAGGGCGTCGACGGCTTCGCGGTCCGAATGGCCGTAGAGCGCCTGGAGCACGATGACCGAGGCGATCACCTCGCCCGGGATCGAGGGCCGACCGCGGCCGGTCGGGAACAGGTCGGCGAACAACTCGCTCGGGAACAACCGGTCCCGGTGCTCGGCCAACAAAGCGAACACACTGCCCGGCTCGAGCAGATGACCAGCGACTGACTCAACGTCCAGCAGCTCACGCTGCCGATCGGACTCACCCTGCATGCCCTCAGGATTTCAGGTCAGCCCGAGGACCTCGGGAGGCGCGCCTTTTGTTCAGCAGTCTCCTAGGCGTCTTCGTCGCCGACTGTGACGCACAGGGGCACCCGGTGTTCACCAGCGAGCAGATCGACCGCCTCATCGAACGCACCGACGCGGACCGCGTGCGGTTGGGGCACCTGACGGGCCGCACCTGGGAGATCGCGTTCGAGCAGCTCGACGCGGCAAACAAGGGGATCGTGATCCCCGACGCCGCGTCTCCCGCGTCGGCGCCACTGCAAGCAGTCGCGCTCAACCAGCTCGCGTCGGGACCGTCGCGCTGGATGCCCCCCGACGCGCCGGGGCAGGCAGGTCCGCGCCCGGGCCCGGCCGCAGATCGGTAACCGCCCATCTGTCCGATCCGGCGCGTTGCCGGTTGCTTCTCCAGGAAACGTTACCGATCTGAACAGGTGGGTCCTCGATGAACAACACGCTCAAGCTCCGCTCGCACGACGAGCTGATCGCCTACGTCCCGCACATGCTCGGCTTCAAGAAGATCGAGTCGAGCATGGTGTGCCTCGCGATCGGTGGCGGCCCGAGCGCGCGCCTCGACCTCCCGGATTCTCCCGAAGCGATGGGAACGTTCCTGCACCAGCTGTCAGACCCGTACCTCCGTCAGCACCCCACTCGTCGTGTCGCACTCATCGCGTTCGGTGAAGACGGGCGGTCCTGCCTCGAGGCTCTTACGGCTCTGGGCGAGACACTGGTCAACCACGACCGCGGGCCCGACGTTGGGCCGATGCTCTGGGTCAAAGGCAATGAGTGGTTCGACGTCCTGACCGGCACCAGCGGGACCGTCAATCCCGCAACACGCGACCGGATGGCCGCGGAGTTCGCGCTGATGGGCCGGGCCATGCCGGTGGCCACGCGGGCGGATCTCGCGGCCGGGATGCAGGGCGACCCCGCTCCGGTCGCTGAGCATCTGCCGGCGGCCGTGGCGCGCGGTCTGGACATGCACGCAGGTCCCCTCCAAGCCGAGGTCAGGTGGTTGGGCGCCCGGCTTGACCAGTTCCAGAGCGACCGGGAGTACCTCTCCGACGTCGACGCGGCTCGCGTCCTCGCAGTGATCCACGACAGTGGAGCTCGGAACGCGGCCGAGATCCGAATGACGCGTGAGAGCGCACCGGTCTACTCGGAGTTCTGGCACGACCTGGTCCGTCGCGCGCCGAGCGGGGTGCGCGACACGCCGGCCGCGATGCTGGCGCTCAGCTCGTACCTGGAGGGCAAAGGGGCGCAGGCCTGGGTTGCGCTCGATCAGATCTCCGAAGCGCGGCCGCCGCTGGCCGACCTCGTCGCGACAGCCCTCGAGCAGGCAATCGACCCGCGCGAGTGGGAACGCGCGCTGCAGCAGCCCGCCCCGAGCGCTCTGATGCAGCAGGCTGCACTGCGCGGCACGAATCCGACGGAGCGCCGCACCCACGACCAGGACGGCCGCAACACCCACGGCGTCGACGGCCCGGAATCGTCAGCACCCGGTCGTTGAGCAGAACGGAGAACAGCCCCGTGAAGAACACTCTCTCGCGACTGGAGAAGCGCCTCGCGCGGCTCCTCGCCACCACTCCCCGGTCGGCGCGGCCCTCGACAGGACCGGCCCGGATCGACGTCGTCTACCTCTCCGAGGCCGACCAGGACCGCCTCGACAGGTGCCTACGCGAGTAGGCGATCCCGGTCCTGTCAAGGCCCACACCGGAAACCTGTGGATAACCGTCTGGTATCCACAGGCCCACGGCGATGCGGTTGCGATGTCGGCTGCTCGGGCCACACTCAGAGGGAAGCGTCGGCGCGTTCGGGTCGTGCCGGCCGGGGGGACTCAGAAAGAGGTCCCACCACGAGGGGACGTGAGGATCATGCAAACGTCGACCAAGGCGATCCGCCTATGCGCCGTCGTTCCGGCCGGTCTGGCCGGCAGCTTCGTCGCGGTCATCGGCCTGGGCTTCCTGCCCGACGCCGGCCTCGTCTTCGCGTTCCTGGGCACGCTGCTGGTTTCGTTCGTCTTGGCGTTCGGCTGGCTCGAGGCACCGGCTGCCCGGATCTTCGGGTTTGGGCGGGGCCCGCGCCCCGGTGAGCGCTCCGTTCTCGCGCCGACGCTGGCACTCCTCGAGAAGCTCGACCTCGCCCCGGATCGCGTCATTGTGCGGCTCGTAGACGACGCGAGGCTGCCCGCAACGCCGATCGGGCGTCGCACGGTAATCGTGGAGCCGACCCTGATCCAGGGCCTCTACGAGCGGCGGCTGACGAGGGAGGACGCGGCCGTGGCGATCGGGCACGCGGTCGCCTCCCAGCGGGGCGGGCCGTCTCGTTTCGACCTGGCCGCACGGCTATGGGCGTTCCCTTGGACGCTCCTGTACGCCGTCATTCGCCAGATCGCACGCGCCTTCCGCTGGGTGCCTGCAGGCGGGTTCGCGTGGCACCTGCGTTTCGTGATCGGCGTGATCGCGGTGGTCCAGGGCTTCCAGCCTGGCGGAGACCCGACGCACGGCGTCGCGGCAGGTGTGCTGGTCGCTGTCAGCTACATTGCGCCCGCCGCCGACCGTGCTTGGCGTGGCGTGGTGGAGCGAGACGCCGACCGGATCGTCGCCCAGCGTGGTCTCGCCGGTTCGCTGGTCCACTACGCGAGGTGGCAGCTCGGCCCCGATTCGCTGGAGCGCGTGCACCGCATCAGTGCGGCCGACGAGGAGCGCAGGCAGGCACGTGTGCAGGTCGAGTTCGCGTCGGCCGATCACGAGCAGGGCGGCGTGGTGTTGACACATCCGACCGCTCTCCGCTGATGGCAAGGAAGGGACATTGACCGTGGACGACCTCCACCTCGAGGCTGACCTCTTCTTCGGGCCCTGCAACGACCCCGACTGCCCTGGTTCGCGGGTCGCGGCCGACCGACCCGCAGTGGACATCCACTGGCCGCTGCGTAACCACTTGCGGCTCGTCGGCGATGACCCCAGTCTCGACCTCGACGGCTGACGACCAGGGTGCTGCTCGTCTGCCCGTTGAGGAAGCACGCCCTCAGCTCAGGACACGGTCTCCGAGCGGCACACGGAAGCGTTGAGCGAGCACTGATCTGAGCTGGAGGAACAAGGACACGTCACCGGGCAGGACATGTCCTACGGCCGCATTCAATACGGCTGCCGCAGCGGGCACGCTCAGGCACGTGATGAGGTCCGCTTCGTGCTCCTCACCGAAGGCGTCGTCCTTGATCGCACGGAGTGCCGCGGCGCCGGCGCGAATCACGGGGTCGAGTGCGGCTGAATGGGGACTGGTGTCGAGCTCATCATTGAATGCTTCCCAGTCCACTCCCTGCGGGGCGGGGTGCGGTGCCCGGGCCACCTGGTCCAGCACCAAACCGAGGCCCAGGGTGCGCTCGTGTACGCGCAGGTCGCGTTCGATGGCAGGAACCATCTCGGCCGCGCTCGCCAGCGTTAGTCGGTTTCCGGTTGGTGAGATGTCCTTCCGCATCATCCGCACTACCACTTCACGTTGCTCGGCGCCCGTGTCGGCGTAGCGCAGGAGGATGCGCAGTGACAGGTCGAGGTTGAACGCCGAGGGCGCATCCAAGACGTGGAGCCCGCGTGCCAGAAAGCGGCGGCTCCAGTTGGGCCATGCCCGGGCCATGCCGTCGTCGAGGACGTCGAGCGCGAGCTCGGGTCCGATCGGGAGATGCTTTCCGAGTCGTTCGGCAGCGTTCTGGTCAATCGTCTCGACGAGCTCGACGACGGCTTGGTGCTCGTGGACGCGCGGTTCGGCGAACATCTTTCCGGTCGCGAACAACCAGGTGTTGCGCCAGTGCGGGCTGGGAGCCAGGAGGCGCAGCCGGTTGAGCAGCATCTCAAGAGGGGCGTCACTGATTCGCCGAGCGGCCATGAGCTCCTGGAGCGAGCGCACGTCGAAACCGAAGCCGTCGTTCCGAGGGGCAATGAGGACTAGTCGCTGTGTCGAAGACCTGATGATCGAGTCCAGGACGTCAGCGTGGTGCCCGTCGGGCTGGAACTCGGCCTCGTCGAGGATGTGCCAGACGATGTCACGCAGCTCGGGCTCTGTCAGGACTGCGGTGGAGTGGTCGGCGGTCTCGCTTCTTTGCTGAAGCAGGAGACCGGCACGCTCGTGTAGTTGGTGGATGAACGGCTCGTACTTTGTGAGGAGCGTGCGGACCATCGTGGGTTTGTTGCGTTCGCGTCGTACGACGGTGTCGTAGTAGCTCCAGAACAGGCTGTAGCGGTCTGGTGCGATGGTGCCCGCGCCGTCGACAATGATCGACAAGATGAGCACCTGCAGCGGGGTTCGCAGCAGTTTGCCGAGGTTCTCATCCTGGGCAGCGTTCTGAAGGGCGATGACGACCTTGCCGATCCGCTCCTCGTCCCCGCTGAGGCGTACCTGGGCGGCTTTGGTCCCGAAGGCGACTGCCTCTGCGGGCGTCAGGTCGTCCAGTGCGACCGTTTCGAACGACGTCGGGTCGATGTCTTCGGTGTAGCCAACTGGGCGGGTCGTGATGACGGCCAGGAGGTCGCACCGGTCTCCCTCTGCGTTGTTGACGAACTCGACGACGCGTTCGATCACAGTGCGGCGTGTCTCGGGTTCGGTGACCTCGTCCAGGCCATCGAACACCACGAGCCAGGGCCAGGCGCGCAGCCAGGAGGTGAGCGTGGCGGGCGTGATGGTGCCATGGTTCGACTTCTTACTGATGCGATCGGCCACATAGCGCATCAGCGATTCGTCGAGCTTGTGGCCTCGTTCTTCCGCGTAGTGGGCGAGGTCGATCCGCAGCGGCCATCGCCGGTGCCGCGGGAGCTGGTGCCCCAGTTTCCGGAGCACGGCCTCCGTCCCGGTGAGCACGGCCTCGTGGTTGGCCGCGAGCGCGGTGGATCCTTTGAGCGCGGCCACCCGGTAGGCCTGCACGATGAGCTTGGAGATCGTGGTCTTGCCGTTGCCGGGCTGGCCGGTGAGCACGATGTGGCGCGGGCCGTTCACGGCTGTGATGTCTCGGGCCAGGAGGTTATCTCCCCGTTCGAGAACATGCCCAAGCACGGTGCTCCGCTCGCCCCCGCCGGGAAAGGTCACAGGGAGATCGATGGCGACCTCGTGCACCGGGATGCCGCGGTTCTCGCGATCGCCGGCGTCGTCGAAGTAGACCAACCCATCGGAGAGCAGCTCAGTACGTGCTTGGTCGAGCAGCACCTGCTCGCTGTCCTTGACGGCGGCGTTGCCTGTGAGTTCGGAGATGAAGGTGAATACATCGCTGGTGGTTAGGAAGGCGTCGAATCGGCGGCGCACATCCGCGTGGGTGCTCAACAGTGCGTCGAGCTGGTTGCCGTCCCAGAACCGGATCGTCTTGATGTGCGCGATCCGTTTGCGTCGCTGGACCCGGTCGAGAATCGCTTCTTGGTTGTCGGTGTCGCGGCTGGGGTCGTTGAGCTTGTCGCGGTAGACCTTGATGTTCTTGCGGATGGCGTCGTGGCCGCCCGTGTTTTGAACGGGCGTGAGGGCGACGTTGGTGATGAAGACGAGCTGGTCGGGCAGCGGATCGCGCGGGTCCTTCTTGTCCCACTCAGCCCAAGCGTCGAGTTCCTTCTTGACCTCTCCCCATAGCCACGAGGCGTTGGTGGTCTCCAGGTCGGAGATTTTGTCGTGATGCTTGACCTGGAAGACGGTGTAGCCGGCGAACGCCTCTGCTGAAGAATGGTCTGCTGAGCCGAACTTCAGGGTGCCGTCGAAGTACAGGTCGCGGCCGCCGTCCTTTCCAGCGCCCATGACCTGGACGCCCGGCCCGAACTCCGCGATCGCCAGGGCGGCAGCCATCGACTGGAAGGCACCGGGGCTGAGCAACTGCAACTCGTGCTTCACGGACGACTCCACGGCTCGATGGACGGCTCAAGGTAGCAACGCTCACCGACGGTAGGAGGCGCGAGGCGTGGTGGTTCTCTCCCACCGTCGTTCGTGCAGTGCAGCGTCAGCCGCTCTCGGTCGCCGGCTCCTTGATGTAGGTGATGCCGAAGGCCTTGACCTGTCGGTACTCCTGGATCCTCGCAGCGAGGTCGAAGGCATCACTGGAGACGAACTGGAAGATGTCGAGGCCTCGGCCGAGGTTGATGCGCCACCCGGAGTTGGCGCGGATCGACCGGTCGTGGATGGTGTCGCTGAGCTCGACGTCGAGGGTGATGCCCGCGACGGCTGCGGCCTGTCTGACGCGGAGCAGGAACTCCAGTTGCTTCTGCACCTTCTCGGGGCCGTCGGAGGATTCGGTGGTTATGAGCTTGAGCTTGACCTCGTCGGCCGGGTCCTTGACCGCGGCGAGCGCTTCCACGAGCTCCATCAGGTTGCGCGCCTGATGGAACTGGCGGATGTAGGGGTCGGTGAGGGTGATGTCGGTGGCCCCCCGCAGATACGGGATCAGCATGGTGGCGTAGGAGACTCCGCGCTGGTTCTCCTGGTATTCGCGGTGCCCGGCGTACAGCTCCGGTTCAGCGGGCGTGGCCGCAGCCCCGTCGGCCGCGCCGGCGGTGGCGCCGCTCCCCTGCTCGCCGGTGGCGTCGGCGCCCTCGGCGTGGCGGGTGCGGTGATAGTGCGTGGGGTATTCGTCCTCTTCGAGGGTGGTGACCGGTTGCCAGCCGCCGTCATGGTCTAGGTAGCCGAACTTGACCTCGGCCATGGTGGCGTCGATGCGGAGGATCTGGTCCTTGACGCGCTTGCGGCCCTCGATGGCGAACCGCAGGATCTCCTCGATCTCCTCCCTGGTCGCTTCCCCGTGGGGGTAGAGGATCTTCATCAGCCCGGAGAAGGTCTTGTGGATGCCGTCGCGGTCGCGGGTCGAGATGTCTGAACCCAGCGTGAAGTGCTCCTGGTAGCGGTCGGAGTAGTCCGCGTTGCGCATCGACTTCAGGACTTCGGCGATGTAGTCGACGACGAAGCCGTAGCCCTCGGAGAACATCTCTCCGCGGATGGTGTCGACCTCCCAGCCCGGGATGAAGTGGTGGAGGCGGTCGAGGTACGCCGCGTCGTGATAGCTCTCGGGCAACTCGTCGAACAGGTCGGAGTGCTTGAGCATGTGCGGCACGTTGTGGGACGTGTTGCCGACGAAGACCATCGACGCTTCCGCGCCGAGCGTCTCCACACCACGCGAGAACGACTTGTTCGCCATGTAGTTCTTCATGATGTCGACGAGCGCCTTGTCAGTGCGCTTCTTCTTGCCGGCGAACTCGTCGAACGCGACAACGTCCCAGTAGCCGACCAGGCCGATGCGACCGTTGGAGTTGTTCACGAAGAGCTTGGGGACGGTGACCTCTCCCCCTGAGATCAGCATGCCGTGGGGGGAGAATTCCGAGAAAATGTGTGACTTGCCGGTGCCCTTGGGGCCGAGCTCGACGAGGTTGTAGTTGCGCTCGACGAACGGGATCAGGCGGACGAGCTGGATGAGCTTGGCGCGACGGCCGAACAGGGCAGGGTTGAAACCGATCGACTGGATCAGCAGGTCGATCCACTCGTCGGTGGTGAACTCACGGCGCGAGGTGGCGTAGCTGTCGAAGTCGAAGTTCGAGAGTTGAATCGGCTTCAGCGAGCCGAGTTGCCAGGGCACGACGCGGGCGTCGTCGAAGTGGAAGTAGTCGATGTCGCAGATGCACCAGACGCCGCCGACGAGGAGCTTGGGGTGAGCGTTGATCGTGGCCGACTCCACGATGACTCCCTTGATGCCGAGGTTGGAGAACTCTGCCTCGTACCGATCGTCCTTGTCGTTGAGAGAGACAGAGACCTTGTCGATGATCTTGTAGCGCCCGCGTTCCTTGATCGTGGACTTCACCAGCTCGGACTGGTTCCGTTGGACGTAGTGGTCGGCGAGGATCTTGCGCACGGAGTCGATGCCGGCCTGGATGGTGGCTTCGTCATCGGAGGCCGCGTACTGACCGAGGAGGTACTCCAAGACGTAGGAGGGCACGATCGCGTTGCCCTTGACTGCCTTGACGAGGTCCTTGCGGACCACGAGGCCGGCGAAGTGCTGGTTGATCTTCTTGTCGAGCGCGGACTGCTCGGGGGTCTGGTCTGCCGTCTGCCCCTCGATCGTGCCGTCGAGGAGGTCGGCGGCGATCACGTTGAGATCGGTCTCTTCAGTCATGTCGGCCGCCCTTAGAAGTCGAAGTCCGAGGTGAAGGAGCGCTTGAGGGTGAACATCGCCTTCTCGTACACGCGCCAGCGGGTTGTGTTCGGAATGAGCTCCTCGAGGCGGAGCTCGACGGCGCGGTTGTTGTAGTCGTTGGCGTCCTTGTTGAGCAGCAGTTGGACGCTTTGGTACCGGTCACGCTGCTCGGGCGAGGAGGAGTCGAAGGTCAGCTGGGGCGGCGGGTCGTTGGAGATCAGCGTCTCCCCCACGTACAGCCCCGCGCGCAGCACGCGGGCCTGCACCTTGTCGCTGACGGGCTCGGACTGGAACAACTTCACGACCAGCTGGCCAGTGGTGATCTTGTCGGTGTCGGGCAGCACCTTGACGTTGACCAAGCGGGTGTCGCTCTTGCGCTTCTTGTTGATCGCGAGCACCGGTACGACGATCTCCTGGAGGGTCGCACCGCCGTGGACGAATCGTGTTCCGCCGCCGGCAAGCCTGAGGCGGTGGATCGACTTGGGGATCTGGACCTCGACGTCGCCGTCGAGATTCAGCTGCTCAGCGGTGAACGTGGCGAAGGCGTCGTCGACCTTCAGCCCGTGACCGAGCACGTAGCGTTTGTTGGCGACGAGGATCTTGTCGCCGTGGGCCTTCTCGGAGAGGAAGAACTGCTCGGGCAGCGCCTCGTCTTGGAAGAGGAAGCCGTGGTCGGCGGTCACGAAGATGTTGGTGGCGTTGGCGTTCGCGGTCTTCTTGACGAGGTCCACCAGCTCGGCCAGTGCGAGCTCGGCGCCTTCGAAGACCCGGCGCTCGGTGCCGGGCTTGTCGCCGATCGCGTCGATGACGTCGTGGTAGATGTACAGAACCCGGTTGCTCTTGAACATCTCCCGCCGCTCGTCGGCGGTCAGGGCCCGGAAGGTCTCGGCTTGGATTGCGCTGCCGCCCACGGTCTCAAGCACCTTCGAGCGCGGACCTACGCCGTTGGTGGGCAGTCCGTCGGCGAGCACTGTCTTGCCGTCTGTGGAGTGCTTCAGAATGCGGTGCGGCAGGAGTGCGGCCATGCCGAGTTGGGTGTAGCTCGGCAGGACGCCGAGGACGGCCGCGAGGTCGGCGTTGAACCGGTCCTCCTGGCGGATGCGGGAGCGTAGCTCGTCGGCGACCTCGTATCGGAGGGCGTCGGAGACGATGACCACGGCCTTCTTGTCCTCGCGGAGCAGTTGTTCGACATAGTCGCCGTAGAACGACCGCTGGGAGCGCAGGACGACCGACTGCCAATTGGTTGCTTCGTCGACCTGCTTCTGCCAGGCGTTGCCGAGCTCGTAGACGAACTTGTTGGTGTACGTCTTCTCGACAAGGTCTCGCAACGCGTCGAGTGGGTTCGGTCCCTCGAAGGAGCGGCGGGCGTAGGTGAACTGGCGGTAGAGCTGGTCGATGCGGAACCAGTCGGTTCGGTAGCGCTCAAGTCCCTCGTCGAAGTCCGAAATCGTGAAATCGATCGTGCTCAGCTGCGACAGCAGGTCGGCGGCTGCGTCGATCGCCGCATACAGCTGGCGGTAACCGTCGACCCACACACTGCTCTGGCGGGCCCGGACGACATCGGCCACCTCACGAGCGGTGACGGTTTGTTCCGTCACCGCTCGAGCAAGGTCCGCGATGATCTTGCGGTCGGTCTCCTCGAACAGGTCATCCGCGACGAGGTCGCGGAACGTCGCGTTCTCGATGCTCGCCGTGTAGTCGAGGTCTGCCGACGCCTGCTTGGCCAGGGTCGACATCGCGGCTTGGCTGCGACGGTCGTTGCGGAAGCTGGCGAAGTCGAGCTGGATGTTCTGAAGTCCGCCGGGGCGATCGGACTTGAAACCGCCGAGAGCCGCGCGGAACATCCACAAAACGAAGTCGTCGACACTCGGTGCGGTCGACTCGTATCCATAGATCGAAGCCGCACCGAGCCAGAGAAAGTCCGCGAGTTCGAGATCGACCAGGGCGTGGTACTTCGATTGCTGGCCCTTGGATTTCTCGACCAAGAGCGTCCGCATGATCTCAAGGAGGCTGTGCTCCTTTTGCCCGAGCACCACCGCGGACATCTTGGCGCGAAGGCGGGCCTCGTCATCTTCGGGCGTGAGCAGACCCTTGAGGGTCTCCACGCGCTTCCCCGCGTTGAAGAACTTCTCATGCCGCGCCACGACCGCGTCGATGCCTTCGGCGGTCAGACCGAGCTCTTCCGAGACCAGGGAGCTCCGGTCTGCGGTGAAAACGCCGTACGCGAGTTCGAGATCCAAGAGCCAGTTCCCGATGCCCGTCGGCAGCGGACCCGACCGGTAGATCAAGAACTTGTCAGCGGGCTGCTCGTGCAGCAGTCGGTATTTGACGGCGTACTCGTCGTTTGCGACCCGCAGCGTCGTGACACCCGGCAGACCGAGGATGTCGACGACGGAGGCGTATTGACCCTTCGGGTCGTGCCAGAACACGACTCGGCGGTCAACGAAGCGGCGCTCCAGGTGTGGCTTGATGTTGGCGACGTCAGTCATTCGATCGCCTCCAAGCCGGCGATCTTCTTCAACGCGCTTCCCAGCTTGGGATAGTTCGTCTTCACTCCCTCGTCGAGGTCGATGGCGACGTTCTGCGAGGCCAGCGGATAGAGCACATCGTGCTCGTACTCATCGAGCTCCAGCAGCACCTTTCGGAGCCGATCGGCGTCCTTGGCGTTGTTGGACCGCTCGGCGTGTTCCAGGCTCGCCTTGATCTTCGCCTGATACTCACGGAGGTACTCGTTCAGAACCGTCGAGGCGGTCGACGGCGTGTAGCGGTGCATGTAAACCAGCGCGTTGAACGACCCCTTAGGGCTTGAGAATAGCCAGTAGATCGGGCGCTTCTTGTATCGCTGGACGTGGTCCTTGTAGAAGGACTTCACGAAGTAGTCGCGCAGGCTTTTCACGCCGAGCGACTCGGTTACGAACCGCAGGTTCTCCTCGAAGTGCAGCTCGCCAAACGCCGCGCGCAAGAACTGGCGGAACCGCTCCACGATGTCGTCTTCGAACCAATCACCATCGACGACCGGGATGACGTTGTCGGCGTCGGGTGTGAACGTCGGAGACGGGACCTTCGCGAGGTAGTCCTGCAATGTCGCGCCATGGTCGGCGAGGATCAGACCTGGCTTGTCTAGGCTATAGCGCCCAAACATGCAGCCGACGGCATAGGAGACGAGATCCACAGCAGCTGCTCTCTCGAATGCGCGACGCGCGTCTCCCTGGTTCGCGAGGTTGTCGAATCGGAACCACGGATTGTTGATCAGGGAAACACGGTTGATCGACACCGTCGACGAGACCTCGCCGCCGAGTCCGTACGCCTTAGCGACGACCTCATTGAGCTCAGACTCAGTTCTCTGCATCTCCTCTGTCAGGGAGACCCATGCATCGAGCTCGCCAGCGACCAAGTGGCGTAGTGATCCCTGACCGCGCCGGACAATCCAGCCAGGAGCCTCGAACCCCATCGCTGTCTCTTGGGAGTTCCAGTCCTCCTGTGCGATCTCAACAAGTCTGGCAACCAGGGGCTCGAGCGACTCGGCTAAGCCGATGTCGATCGGAACCTTCGCGATCGAGCCCACCTCGTAGTGGATAGTCGGAGCCAGGACCTCCAACGCCTTCGCCGCAACCGCGGAGTTCAAGATGCCTAGGGACGCCAAGCGAGCCCGCTCGCTTCCGAACAAGCTCTGCCCGACATGTCCGAAGATCACGCCTGGGTCGACCGCGCGGAAGGCTGGCGCGCCGGAGCTCACGTTCGACCATGTCACCGCGGGCTGAAAGTAGTAGTCCAGATTCTGGGGCCGTGCCCGAACACGGCCGTTCTCGCCCGTTGTGGTGCGAATCTCGTGTCCGTCGCGCTCCCAGTTCACGACATGCTCAATGTTTCCGTACCAACGCCTGAAGGCGCCGCCCTTATTGAAGGGAAACCACGTGCATCCGGAGGACGCTGCCTCGGCACGGCTGGGGAGTCCGACACCGCGGTTGCTCGACGCGACTTCATACCAGTACCTCAGGAATCGAGCATCGTTGGCAGTGGCGAGACCCTGCTTCGGGGTAGCCACCTTGGACAGGGGCGGCAGATTCTCGAATGTTGCAAGGAACGCTTCACTGAGCCAGTAGGCGATCGGAGCTCCAGGCACCTCAAGGAAGGCCTGCTGATCGGCGCGATACGAGCCGCGGTCCGACTGAAGAAACAGGCGTCGAATCGTCTCGACCGAGCGAACATCCACGTGTTCTTCGAAGAGCCGACGGTAGACACCGTGATGGCCCTGGACATGCGGCGTGTTGCGTGAGACGAAGGCGACCGATCCGAAATCCGAGCCAAAGATCCCTCGGCCGAGGTGCAACAACGACTCGATGCTCTGCGTGCGTAGGAGGGAGCGACGAAGACCCTCGAACGAGGTCAGGAACATCCAGGAAGGGAGGTTGATCATTCCCCAGTAGCCACCACGCGACGTCAACGCAGCGGCTCGCTCCATGAATGCGGTCATAAGGTCGAACTTGCTCAGGGGATAGTTCTCAGCCAGCCAACTAGACAGGCCGTCACTGATGTTGTTCGACCCCATGTACGGCGGGTTCGCCACGACCGCCGAGTAGCGGCTCGCGAGATACTTTGCCTGCTTGACGACCCGACGTGCCCATTCGATCGAGTCGGCCCTAAGCATGTCCCCGCCGTGCTCTAGTTCCTCCAGGTGGCGCTCGAGTCGATCCGCCAGAGCAGGATCCGGGCGGGTGAGCGAACCCCGCGTGTCGGCCTCGGCGAACTGATTCCAGAAGAGGGCCTCCTCATGCCGGGACCCGTTCTTCGTCACCAGGAAGTCCAGCTCATCAGGCCCGAACGAGATCGGTTCGATGATGCAGATGTTCGGCTCGACCAACTTGGTGAAGAAGGTGCGTTGCTTAGCGCGTGCCTTCATCGTGAGGGCGAAGGCGGCGAGGGCCCCAGCGCGTGGGTCGATCTCGGTGCCATGGAGGTTGTGCGCCAGGATCAGCCCTGGGATCTCCGCTGGGCCGTAACCCTCCTCCTCATAGATTGCGTATAGGAGGTCGAAGGCGTAGGTGAGCATGTGGCCCGAACCGCAGGCCGGGTCGATCACTCGTAGCTCTTCGGGCTTGGCGATCTTGAGGAAGTCGGTCTCCTCATCGACTGGGGCGACGTAATAGTCCATCTGGCTAACCAGGTCCGACGAGGGTCGGTTGAGCATCCACAGGCGGCCCAGCGTGTTTTCAACGAGGTAGCGGACGATCCAGTGCGGTGTGAAGAGCTGCGTGGCGGCAGGGATCTGGTCGGCGCCGGCCTTCATGTTCTTCTTGAACCCGGCGAAGACCTCATCCTTCCGCTCGGAGATGTAGAACTGGTATAGCCAGCCGATGACTTCGACGTCCTTGCAGACGTCCTTCGTCAGAACCATGACGGCGCGGTTGAGGACGGAGTCGTCGGCCAGGAGGTTGGCTGGGATGAGCAGCTCGGTGTAGTCGCCCTGACGCTCGAACATGAAGGGCATGGCCTTGTTCCAGTAGCGGCAGTAGTCCGCGAGCAGGAGCGCGTACGCCTCGCCCTGCGGGTCAGCGCTGCCGCGAGTGCCGTCCAGAAGTCCCGCGACGACTGTCCGGGTGGACTCGCTCGAGACCTCGGTGTCGACGACACCGCGCTTGGCCTCGGACAGGATCTCGGGCTGGCCGACCTCAATTCCCGCCTGCGGAGAGACGATGCCGATGCCTGTGTAACCGTTGGCGTCCATGAAACGTAGCGCGACGATCCGGTTGAACCACGTGTAGGCGACCTTGTCTGCGACGGCAGCACGGCCCTTGTCGCCGCCCCCCGACGCGGTTACCGCCCTCTCTAGTGCAGCGACAGTTTTGGCCTGCTCAACCCGTTCCGACGAGCCCGGCGCGAGCACGGCAGCAAGGCGGGCAGTGACCTCGCGGATGAGCGCGGTACGTGCCCAGGTCGCGAAGTTCTTCAGCGGTGCGGTTTCCATCAGAGGGAGATTCGCTTTCCGTCGTTCAAGGTCTCAATGAGCGCGCTGCGCAGGGCGGTCAGATAGTTGTCGACGTCTGCCGCGGTCTCGAGGACTCCAGACGCGCCTGGCACGAGGACGGTCTTCACAGAGATGGTCTGCTTGACCGGCTCAGGATCGGGGCTCGGGGTGGCCGGCGACGATGCAAGCAGGTCGAGTAGCCCCGGGTACTGGCTGGACTCGAAGTTCGAGCCGATCTGCTGGATGACCGCGACCTGGTTCTCGGTGGCGATCCGGGCGAGCGTCTGGTCGATCTGCTGGACGGCGTGCTGCTGGGCCTCCGGTGTGGCGTCCGTGTAGTACGACGTATCGGTGAGCTCGCTGCGGCGGCGCTCCAAGGTGCTAGTGACGGTCTCACGATGCTCCGCGACCACGCCGTCGATCCGGCTACGCAACTCGTCTGCGGCTTGCTTGAGTTGAGCCATCTTGTTGCCTCGGAAGGCGTTCGGGTCAGCCAGTGAGGTTGTGATGGTCTCGTCGCTGCCGGGAGGAAGGAAGCTGAGGTTGCTTACGTGGGTAGTGAGCAGTGCTGCGGCGGCGTCATAGATCGCTCGCTGGGGACCGCTGATGAAGGACTGGATCGGGTCTATGACGTTGTCCTTGGCTTCAAGAAGGTCGTCGCCAAGGTCGAAGTCGTTGAGGTACCAGTCATCGCTCTTGCCGACCGCTTGCTCCAGGAGGCCGATCGGAACATTGAGTTGCTCGACGAACGGGTAGCGAGAGCCGATCACGGAAGCTCGCAACTCGTCGAGCTTGCCCTTGAGCTTGTCGGCGCCGTGGTGGGCCAGCTCGACGGGGTCCTTTGGCGCACTGGGCTCGTCGAAGAAGTCGACGCAGAACTTGCGGAAGTTCGAGACCTTGCGCTCGTCGAACGTCTTCTGCGGCGCGAAGATCTGGTGTCCGTGCTTCTGGGTGTTGCGGAGCGCGGTCGCGATCTCGGTCCGCTTGAGCACGTTGCCGTCCATGGTCACGGTGACCTTGGAGGCACCGATCAGGGAGGCAACGATCACCTCGATCGAGGCGAGGTCCCATCCGTAGGGCTTGGCCTGGAAGGTGCCGACGATGCTCTTCATCGTGACCTGTTCGCCTTGGCCGGTCTTGCGCAGGATCGCCGAGAGGACCTCTTGGGCGGCCTGGTCAATCTTCATCAATGCTTCGGCATCGAACAGGCCGCTGTCGGGGTTCGCGGCGCCCGCGACCTGCTGCTCGCCGTAGGTGACGCCACCGAGCAGCTTGAGCTGCGTGTAAGTGCGGCTGATGAGCTCCTGGAAGCCCTCGGTCACTCGTCCGAGCGCGTCGGTCGAGCTGGCCGGGACGTCAGCGGCGTTGATGATCAGTCCCGCCTTGCCGACGGCGGCCTGGATGCGCTGGGCGAGTTCCTTTTCGCGCTCTCGGTTGAGGGTCGCTTTGCCTTGGAGGATCTGCTCTTCGATCGCGGAGAGCGAGCTGGTCCGCTTGCGCTTGATGTACTTGTCGGTCTTGAGCAGCAGCCGCAAGTCGATGAGCACGCGGTCGTCGGGGTCGAGCACGACCCGCAACTCGTCCTTTCCGGCGCTGTGCATGCGGGTCTCGTCCGCGGTGTAGGGGTAGTCCGGCGTGATGAAGTGGACCGAGAGTTCCTTCTGCTGTCCGTGGACCTGGTCGTCGAGCTTGAACCCGAACGGGAAGTCCTGGCCGTTCTTGGCGTAGCGGATCTTGTTGGTCCTGATGACGTCGGCAGAGAGGACCTTGAACAGCTGGGAGCTGACCTCGGAGGCGTCGATGTCGACGTTCTTGATTTCCTCCTCGATGACCTGCTCTTCGTTGGTCAGGTACTCATAGACCTGGCCGTTGCGCTGGATGTAGGTCTGCCGCTCCAGCTCTGCGAGCGCTTCCTTGACGTCCTGGGCCAGCGCCGGCAGATCGAGCCCGAAGCGGTCGTAGACGAGCACGGTGAGGTTGCGGGCGGTGGCCTGGAAACTCTCGACGTACTTGACGAGGAAGAGCGCCTTGAGGAGTCGGATGGCCAGCTCGTTGTCGAGGTTGCGCTCCGCGACGAGGATCTGCTGCTGGGCCTGTGCCTTGAGCGAGGCACGGATGCCTTCGAACATGCGGTCAAAGGTGGCCAGCGTTCCGAGCTCGCCGGTGCCGACGACCTTGGCGACGTCCTGGACGACGCCGAGCATGGACCGCTCACCAACGGAGCTGTTGCGGCCTTCGAAGGCGTTGTGGTCGGAGATCCCGATGATCGCGGCCTGGAAGAGCGGGAACTGGTAGCTGACGAAGGGGTAGGTGCCGACGAAGTGCTCTTCGTCGGTGTAGTTGCGGTACTTCTTCGCGCCGTCGACGAAATCGAACAGTGTCTTGAAGTTGGCCGACTCGGTGGCGTAGATATCTCGGAGCGCGACGGCTCCGTCCTCGTTCTTCTCGAGCAGGCGCTTGCGGATCACTTCCTCGACGTCGGCGCTGGTGAGGTGGACGCGGGTCTTGAAGCGGGCCTGGATCTTGGAGAAGTCGTTGCCCTGTTGCTTGGTGCGGTCACCGACGACCTTGTCCATGTCCTCCTGAGAGGTCACGAAGACCCAGGCCCGGCCGCCGCACTTGGTGTTGAGGCTTTCGGCGATCGTCTGGAGATTGAGCATCAGGTGGGTGTTGGACCCGATGAACTGGCCGACCTCGTCGACGTAGAAGTTGAGGCGGTACCCGTCGGGCTGCTTGTCGAGCCATGCCTTGACCTCGTCGGCGAAGTCCTCGATGGAGACCGCGTAGGACTGCTGGTACTGCTTGATGATGCCGTCGGTCGCCTGGCCGTTGATCTCGGCAAAGGCGCGGTCGATCGAGGCGCCCTCCAGGGCGCTCTGCTCGCGGCCCTGGCTCCAAGGGATCTTGGCGATCCGCTCGAAGGCCTCCTTGAACGCCTCGTACTGGCCGCGGGTGTCGAGGTCGCGCTCGAAGCGGGCGACGTGGCCCTGGTTGCCGTAGTAGCCGCGGCTCTCGTCGAAGACCTTCACGAACACCTTGAGCAGGGCGTCGGCCTGGTCCTTGGTGATGAGGGTGGCCTTCTGGTCGATGTTGAACAGCAGGCTCTTGGCCGCGATGCGCTCGGCCTTGGTCAGGAGCGCGGGCAGGAACGATCCGGTGGCCTTGGAGCGAAAGCTCTCCGAGACCTGGGTGCGGTCGAAGGCCTGGCCTTCGACGTCGCCGAGCAGGTGCGCGAGCATCTTGAGCAGGTGTGACTTACCGGAGCCGAAGAAGCCGGAGATCCAGACACCGTTGGCGTTGGTGTAGTTGGCATAGGCCTCCAGCAGTAGCTCGAGGCCCTTGGCCGCCTCGTTCGTCAGGACGTACTCGTCGACCTCGGTGCTCAGGTGTGCAGCGTCGTCGGCCTTGATGACGCCCTCGATGGGGCGCTGGACGTCCTTGGCGAAGGTCTGGTTCAACAGCATCGGGTCACGCTTCCTGTTCCAGGATGTTCTTGGCTCGGTAGTACTGGTCGTCGGTCAACGTGTTGAACAGGACGAGACTCGACCCGAGCGAGTCTGACTGTCGGTAGTCGCCCGGGAAGAACATGAGCATCGGCTTTCCGGTCACGACGCTTTGCAAGTTGTTGAGCACGTTGTGGGAACGGATGTAGGGGAAGACCTCGCCGATGCCGGTGAGGAAGACGATGTCGAAGGCGCCGTCCTGCACCTTGGCCCGCAGCGCCGGGGCGAGGTGGAGTTGCGGGTCGAGCATCGCCTGCAGCATCTCCCGCAAGTCGTCCTTGTCGTGGTCGGGCTCGAAGGCAAGCACTCGCTCCCAGACACCGCGTCCTTTGAGGATCTCCACCGAAAGGTCGTAGAGGTTGACCTCTCGCACCGTGACGCCGTGCTTGGTCGAGAGCTTGGTCTTGATCCGCTTCTTCGCCTGCGCGACCGCGAGGGAGGCTTCGGGCGGGAAGGGATAGATGAAGAACGGGACTTCGTTGCTAAGTCCCTCCATACGAAGGAACCGCTGGCTGCTCAGCACGGCGAGCAGGTGCGCTTCTTGCGCGTTCAGGTCCATCGGCTTCATCAGGCTGCGCTCCGGGTGGGGAAAAAGCGGATGTCGCTCGGCGTGCGGAGATTCAGGAGAGCGAGGAGTCGTTCGGACAGAACGGCGGGCACGATGTGCCCGGACTCGGAGAGCAGTTCGGCCTCCACGAGCATCTTGAACACCGTGGATCGCAGCTTCTGCATGGTTGAGTCCTTGATCATTGCGAGCTCGTCGTGCCACAAGGCCTTGCTCCGGATGAAGCCGTCGAAGTCCTCGTAGGCGAGCGTCGGTGCCAGCAGCAGGAACCGCTCGCGCAGGACCTCTTCGGCGAACTCCGCGATGAGGCTGTAGCGGCGGCAGGCCGCCACCCACATCAGGTGGCCGCGCTCAGTGGCTGTCAGGTCGCCTAGGAGCTCGAGCTCCGGCTCGGTCAGGGCCGAGAGCCGCTTCACCGTCTCGCGGACGAGGCGGACGCCGCTGCGGTGGGTGCGCGCTTGGAGAAGGTTGTCGGCCACGGCTCGATCACGGGCCTTCTCCCAGTCGCGTTCCTCGAGGTAGGCGGGCGCCAGGAGGGCGGCCTCACGGGTTAGGAGCGTGCCGGTGGTGAACGACAACGCATAGCGATCGCTGGTCTCCGCGTCGGTCACGGCTGGCACCTCCTTGCTGGTGTCTCGGACAAAGTCGTTCAGGCTATCGGGGACCGGCGACAGTGTTCGGTCGCGAGCGCCCCGCCGGGCCGGCGGATCAGCCGGTGGTGCTCGGTTCATCTGAGGTCGCGGCGCCTCCTCGGCGCACCCATTCGTCGACCTCGCTCGTCTGGAATTTCCACAACCGGCCGACCTTGTGGGCTGGCATGGCCTTGTCAGCGATCCAGGCGTAGACGGTGTCCTTGGTGACGCCGAGATGCGCGGCGATGTCCTCTGCGGACAGCCATGGTTCGGACACGTCGCGTCGACCTCTCCCTCGGCGAACCGGCTTTAGCCGGGTGTACACGAGCGTAGTAGAGGGTTAGCCCGGTTTTGGCCGGTTCAGCAGAACCGGCGAAGGAGATGGGCTGGGGGTTTACCTGGGGGCGGGGTCGGTGCCCGCGCGGGCCGGGAGGGCGGGCATGTCTTCACCGAGCACCCAGGTCCAGACGGCAGTGCCGGTGTCAGAGCCGATCTGGGCGGCAATATCGCGGTCCTGGTCATTGGTGAGCAAGAACGCAGCGGTCGGGGTCTCGGTATCGGTGAACACCAGGGAGGCCATGGGCTTGTCGGGAGCCAGGTTGTAGCGCAGCGACTTGGTGAACCGCCGTCGTGCCTCGAGCGCGGCGTCGAGCAGCAGCTTGTCGGCCAGGGACTCGTAGGGCAGCCAGTGCTGGTCGGTCATGACCAGGGAGATCTCCTCCGCGGTGGCCAGGCCGGCGCGGCCCACGGAGAAGGTCGCGATCACCATCAGGTGGCCCTTCTCGTTGGCGCGGCTCAGTTCGAGTTCGTCGCCAAACCGCTTGTGGAGGCGGTCGTGCAGCTTGTCGTCGAGCATGAGCGGCGCGTCGGGCATGTGCCTGAGAACGAGCTTGTGTCCGAACCGCGCGGGCTCGATCGCCTTGAACTCGCCGATGAGCATCATGAACTGCTGGCCGGCGTTGCCGTGCTGCTGCATCGGCGCCCATGCAGAGAGCCGCCGCGCGGCGATGTCGATCTTCTTCTCGACGTTGAACGGCTCGGGGACGTAGAGCCTCGTGGCGAGCGGCTTGCCCTTGGTGAACTTCCCCCGGGCGGCCTGACGCAGGTACCAGGACACGATGCGCCAGTTGCGCTTGCCGTCCATGCCGGGCGTCCACGACGCCAGGTCGGCCTCTTGCCACAGGTAGTGCAGCACGGCGCGGAGAGTGAGGCGGTTGGGGTCCGCGGCGACGGAGTCGGCCACTCCCCCGCTCCCGGCGCCGGTCGGCGCGGCTCGCTCGGCCTTGGACATGCGGAACCCGAGCTTGATGGCGGTCAGGCCGCTGTCGGCTTCTTCGGTGATCGCACTGCCGAGGACCTGCCCAAGTCCGGAGAGCTCTTCGGGGGGTAGGTAGGACCCGCATCGGTGTGCGTGCTCGAGCCCGGAGGCGGGCATCCGTTTGATGACGTGCTTGTCGGGCCCGATCTTGGCGACGTACATGGCGACGCCGTCGGGGCGGCACAGGCACACGGGCCGGACCCGGTCGGCGTGCGCGGCCGCGAGGAGCTGCTGGACGTCGGGGTTGTTGGTGTGGGTGATCCGGTGGCCGTAAAGCTCGAAGGTCTGCCGGTCCCGGTCCCGGTCCCGGTCGTGGTCGCTGGCGTGGTCTGCCCGGCCGCTCGGCGGGGCGCTGTGTGTAGCGGTCATACCCGGAAAAGCAACGAACCCACGAGCCGATCGGACGCCATCAGCGATGCCGGTGGGAACTTTTCCACATTTTCTCGCCGAGCTGTCCGATCTTCGACCCGGGTGGGTGCCTTTCGTGGTGAGGGCGGTGGTGAGCCGTGGCGTGGGTGTCGCGGCCGGCGTCCTCACCAGATGGTTGGAGGTGCCCGGCGTGGCGCGACGGCGTGCGAGTGTTGCTGACTCTGATCAGCTGACGCTGTGGGATCTTGGTGAGGAGCCTGGTGACCCGGCCGGTGAGGTCACCAGCAGCGGGGGTGGGGGCCACGTTGTCGGCTCACAGCAGGTCGTGACGGAGGAAGGGGCTCGGGATGAACCCGTACGGGACGCGGATGCGGGAGCACTACGCGAAGCATCGGGCCACGGAGTTGGCGGCGATCGCCGATCCGGAGAGCTTTTTCGAGGATCTGGGGCTGCAGATCGAGACAGAGATCGACATGTTGGCGGACCGGATCGCCGGCCCATCGGACCCGTCGGAGGGCTACCTGGCGCGGGTGGGCCGGCTGACCGAGGCGAGAACGACGGCGGAGTCGGAGGTCCTGCGGGAGCACATGCGGCCGGGCCTGAGGACTCCCCCGAACACGTAACAGCTGGGACAGACCGCGGCGTCGACGTAAATGCGACGGCCGCGGCCGCTCCGGCAGTGGAGCCGGCCGGCCTGATTCCTTCTGGGGAGTCGTTGCGGTTCCGGCCCGGCTCGCAGCGGGATCTGGCGCCGTCGACTCCGCGGGAGCGGCTGACCGCGAACGTGGCTGTGCTGGAGCTGATTGCCCAGCTCGATGAGGAGAACCGGCTCCCATCAGCTCACGAGCAGGGGGTGTTGGCGCGTTGGTCGGGCTGGGGGTCCCTGCCGGAGATCTTCGACGACACCGCCCACCACAACGAGGCCGCCGCCAGAGCGAGGGAGCTGTTACAGGGCCGCGCCCGTGCGACGGCGGCGCGCACAACACTGAGCGCGCACTACACCGACGCCGCACTGGTCAAGGCGGTTTGGTCGGCGTTGGGCGCGGCTGGGTTCGACAAGGAGGTGGGCGGCCGCGTCCTGGAGCCCGGCTGTGGGTCGGGCACCTTCATCGGGTTCGCGCCTGACCATGTACGCGACGTGGTCGGCATCGAGTTGGACCCGACCACCGCGAGGGTCGCTTCCCTGCTCTACCCGGACGCGGACATCCGCGGTGAGTCGTTCGCCGAGACCCGCCTGCCCGACGGCAAGCGAGACCTCGTGATCGGCAACGTTCCCTTCGCCGACGTCGTCCCGCACGACTCCACTCATAACCGGCTGGGGCTGAGCCTGCACAACTACTTCATCTACAAGAGCCTGCACCTGGTCCGCCCCGGCGGTGTGGTGGCAGTGCTGACCTCACGATGGACGATGGACGCGGCGAACCCGGCCGCCCGTGACGCCTTCGCTGCCATGGCCGACCTGGTCACCGCGTACCGGCTGCCGAGCCAAACGCACCGCCGGGCCGCCGGAACTGACGTCATCACCGACCTGCTGGTGTTCCGACGCCGTGTCGAGGGCGAGGAACCACTGGACCTCACGCCCGGGTGGCGGAACCTGGAGCGGTTGCCGGCGTTCCGGGCCGGGACCGGGCTCGAGGACGCCGAGGTCAACCTCAACACTCTGTTCGTCCAGCAGCCGGCCCGGGTGTTGGGTCGTCTGACGTCCCGCTCGGGCCGGTTCGGACCCGAGGTCGCCGTGGAGGGACTGCTGACCGGCGAGGGGCAGAGCCTCGCCGAGCGGGTCGCGGTGGATCTGGAGCGGCACCTGGCCTTCGACCTGTCCAACTACGCCGACGTACGGCCGCTGTTCACCGCGCCCCCGGCCCCGACTCGGCCTAACCGCACTCCAGCGACCCCGCCCACGCTGACCCCTGCTGCAGGTTCATCGGCGCCGGGTTCGCCGGTCCACCGCCCTCGTCGCAGTCCTGGCCATGAGGAGCCGCTGGTGCTGCCCGGGGCGGTGGTGCGGGCCGAGGGCCACATCAGCGTCGGCGAGGACGGCGGCTGGCTGCACGTGCGCGACGGCGTCCCCGAGCCGCTGGAGGTGCCGAAGTCGCAGACGAACGAGCTGCGGATGCTCACCGACCTGCGTGACACGGTCGTCACGCTGTTGGAGGCCGAGGCCACCACGCCCCTACCCGGTGACCTGCCGACCGCCGCCACCTTGCCCCAAGGACCGGGGGTCGCGGGCGAGGAGCGGATGGGGGCACTTCGTGAGCGGCTGAACCGGCAGTACGACGCCTACGTCAAGCGATACGGCCCGATCAACCGGGTCACCGCCCGCAACACGGGCCGGATCGACCCGAAGACCGGTGAGCCGGTGCTCGCGCAAGTGCGGCCGCGGCAGGGCGGGTTCCGGGGCGACCCCCACTCCCCTGCCGTGTTCGCGCTCGAGCACTACGACTCCGCGAGCGGCACGGCACGCAAGGCCGACATCTTCACCGAGCGAGTCGTCGCACCCCGGGTGCTGCGCACGCGCGCGGACTCTCCCGCCGATGCGGTGTCGCTGTGCATGGACACCTACGGCGAGCTGCGCACCAGCGAGGTCGCCCGGCTACTCGGGGTCGACCAGCACCTGGCCGAGACCGAGCTCGAGGCCTTCGCGTTCGTCGACCCCGACACCGTCAAGCGCACCCAGGACGGATGGACGGCAGCCTGGGTCCCCCGCGCAGAGTTCCTCTCCGGGAACGTCCGTGCCCGGCTGACCCGGGTCGGAGAGGTCCTCGAGCAGCTCGTCGAGGGCGCCACCGCAGCCGGCGATGAGACCGCCCAGCCAATGGTGCGCCGGCTCCAGGCCGCCGAGGCGGCGCTGACCGAGGTGCTGCCCGAGGACCTCGGGCCGACCGAGATCGTGGCCCAGCTCGGCGTGCCGTGGGTGCCGGCCAAGACGGTGGAGCAGTTCCTGCGCGAGACCCTCGATGACCGCACGGTGGAGGTGGAGCATCCGGGCGGATCGGTGTGGTCGGTGCGCGGCAACCGGCATTCGGTGGCCGCCCGGAACACCTGGGGCACCGAACGTGCCAGCGCGATCGACATCGTCCAGGCGTGCCTGGAGCAGCGCCAGATCCGAGTCACCGACGAGACGCCGGACGGGCGGCGAATCCCGAACGAGACCGCCACCTTCGCGGCTCAGGAGAAGGCCGAGGAACTGCAGGAGCGGTTCGCGACCTGGCTGCGGGAGGACCCCGAGCGGTGTCAGCAGCTGGTCCGCACCTACAACGACAAGCTGAACGCGATCGTGCTGCGGTCCTACGACGTCGACGAGGACAAGCACTACCCGGGCATGGCCCGTGTCCATGAAGGACGTCCGCTGCGGTTGCGTGCGCACCAGCACGCCGCGGTGGCACGAATGGTGGCGCAGCCCTCCGTGTTGCTGGCCCACGAGGTCGGAGCCGGCAAGACCCTCGCCGCAGTGACCGGTGTCTCGGAGCTGCGACGGTTGGGCCTGGTCCGCAAACCCGCGGTGGTGGTGCCCAACCACATGCTCGAGCAGTTCTCTCGGGAGTGGCTGCAGGCCTACCCACAGGCCCGGATCCTCACCTGTGGCACCGAGGACCTGGTCAAGGACAAGCGGCGACTGTTCGTCGCCCGAGCCGCGACCGGCGAGTGGGACGCGGTGATCATGTCCCGTTCGGCGTTCGAGAAGATCCCGGTCTCCAAGGACACCGAAGAGGCCTACCTCGACGAGCAGATGATGCAGCTGCGGATGTGGCTGGCCGCCTCGAAGTCCGAGCGCGGCCTGTCGGTGAAGCGGCTGGAGGGCACCCTGGCGCGGGCCGAGGAGCGGCTGAAGAAGCTGCGCGACGTCGAGCGCGACCCCGCGATCAGCTTCGAGGCCACCGGGATCGACTACCTGTGCGTGGACGAGGCCCACGGCTACAAGAACCTCCGGCTGGCCTCCAACATCCCCGGTGTCGCGGTGGAGGGGTCGAACCGGGCCACCGACCTGGACTTGAAGATGTCCTACCTGCGCGGGCGCCACGGCCGGCGGGTCGCGACCTTCATGACCGCGACCCCGATCGCCAACAGCGTGGCCGAGGCGTACACGATGCTGCGCTACCTCGCCCCCGCTGACCTGGAGGCGGCGGGGATCAGTGACTTCGACACCTGGGCGGCCACGTTCGGGCAGGTCGTCACCGACCTCGAGCTCTCCCCCTCGGGGACGGGTTTCCGGATGAAGGCCCGGTTCGCGAAGTTCAACAACGTCCCCGAGTTGTTGCGGCTGTGGCACCAGGTCGCCGACGTCAAGACTGCCGACGACCTCAACCTGCCCACCCCCGACCTGGAGGGCGGCGCAGCGGAGACGGTCGTGGTCCCGCCGAGCCAGGAACTGGTCGACTTCATGGCCCAGCTGGCCGCACGGGCCGACTTGGTCTCCTCGCGGGCGGTCGACCCGAGCGAGGACAACATGCTCAAGATCAGCGGCCACGGCCGCGCGGCCGCACTCGACCTGCGGCTCGTCGACCACCAGATCGACGGCCTGGGCGCATTCTTGGACCGGGAGCCCTCCAAGGTCGACGCGGTGGCCGAGCGGGTCGCTGGCATCTACCACGACCACGCCGATGTCGCCTTCGGCGCCGACCCAGAGCCGGGCGCCCTGCAGCTGGTGTTCTGCGACCTGGGAACACCGACCGGGTCGGGGTGGAACGCCTATGAGGAGCTCAAGGCCCAGCTGGTCGCCCGCGGGGTTCCGGCGCCGAAGGTGCGGTTCATGCACGAGGCCAACAACGACCGCGCGAAGGCCCGGCTGTTCGAGCAGGCCCGTACCGGCCACGTCGCGGTGCTCATCGGGTCGACGGAGAAGATGGGCGTGGGCACCAACGTCCAGCGTCGCGCGGTCGCGTTGCACCACGTGGACTGCCCGTGGCGGCCCGCCGACCTGGCGCAGCGCGATGGCCGGATCATGCGGCAGGGGAACCTGAACGAGTCGGTGCGGGTGTACCGGTATGTCACCGAGTCCAGCTTCGACACCTACCTGTGGCAGACGGTGGAGCGGAAGGCGAAGTTCATCAACCAGCTGATGCGCGGCCGACTGGATGTGCGAGAGATCGAGGACATCGGCGACTCAGCCCTCTCCTACGCCGAGGTGAAGGCCCTCGCATCCGGTGACCCGCGGATCATGGAGCTCGCCAAGGCCGAGACAGACGCGACCAAACTGGAGCGCCTGGAGCGGGCGTGGTCGGCAGCACAGCGCAGCCTCACAGCGACGATCCGGGAGGCCGGGCCACGTTTGGAAAGGCTGGCCACCGATCGTCAAGAGCTCTTGACGGCGATGCCGCTGCGGCGTGACACCGACGGAGACGCCTTCTCGATGCGGATCAACGGTGCGGCGTACGGCAAGCGGGCCGATGCCGCTCCCGCGCTGCAGCGGGCCCTGGTCGCGGTTCAGCCCTATCAGCGCGACCCACAGCCTCTCGGCGATGTCGGTGGCCTGCACCTGCAGGTGTCCGCGGACTCGTGGATGGGCCAGCCTCGGTACGTCGTTTCGCTGGTTGAGGTCCCGCGGGTCCACCTGCTCGTCGAGGCCGGCGACGTGCGTCAACCGAGCATCGGCCTGGTGACCCGGGTCGAGAACCTCCCCCGGCGCCTGGAGCGGGTGCTCGATGACGTCGAGATGGACACCACCAAGATCAACCGCGAGGCAGAGCGGGCCCAAGCGGGGCTGGTCGAGATGTTCCCGCGCGCCGGCGAACTCGCCGAGGTGCGAGCAAAGCGCGACCGGCTGGCGGCCGAGCTGGCCGCCGACAGCGCCGAGAAGGCCGCCTGCCAGGAAGCCGCTCAGCAGCCCTCCGCGCCTAACGGTTCTCAACCTCACACGCCTGATCCTGGCCCGGCCGGCCCGATGGGTCGACCCGCGATCGCGCCTCCACCCCCTCCCCCACGACCGCGGTCTGATGAGCGTCCGCGGCCGCCCATCACTCCGGGGTGGTCGCGATGATCACGGCCCGAGGTCCGGTTCTCGTCCACAGGCCGCCCCGCGGGGCTGTTCTCCACTGGTTCGGCGGCGTCACACCCACCACGCTGGCCGACTCTGCTGCACTGGGTAGCGGGGTCGGGCCGCTGCCGACCTCTCTCGAAAGGACCACACCGCAATGACTGTTCCCACCGATCGGGCTGGTGACGTTTACGACGCGACCCCCGACTTCGTTTACGCGGTCTCGCTGATCGCGGCGCTGGAGGACGCGTCCGGACAGGACGGGCACGCCATGGTGCTGCCGTTCTTGGGTATGGCCCGCGCCGAGCTCACCGACTTCGGTCAGCGACGTCCCGCCGGCTACGTGCCGGTGCAGATCGACGACCTCCGCGCCGGCCTGGCCGACCTCGAGCAGCGTCTGAGCTCGTTGCTCGCGGACTCGCAGGTCCTGCAGTACACCCTGCGCCTGGACTCGGCTCGCCGGCTGCTGCGCCGCGGCGTGGCCGCCGTCGCCTAGGAACAACCCCAAAGTGTCCGCGGTCCGGGTCCGCGAGGTCGCCGGCAACCCGTGTCCGATCTGACGCCACGGTGGTTGCTTCTCCGGGCGTGACGAAACCGCTGCCTCGCGATGCGACCTGGACCGACTACGTCAACGCCCACGGGGGATCCGAGGCGTCGGGGTGGTGGGTCACTCTGCGTTGGTACGCCGACTCCGAGCACCCGCGCCCTGAGGTCGTCGGGCCCTACTCCTCCCACAGGCAGGCGGTGGCCGCCATGCAGGACTCGCTGCTCATCGACGGCTTCGCTGAGGACACCAACCGTGACGAGTGGCTCGATGACGTGTACGTGGACCCGGTTCCTGCCTCGATCGCCCGCATGTGCGCCGACTACGGGAACCGGGTGACGCTGATCGACCCCGGCGACCCGAACCACTTCGGAGACCTCGACTCTGAACCGACGGCCCCCGATCGCAGCGGGAGGTTGCAGGCCGGCGTACTGCACGCGACCCGGCCGCAGACCAACGGCCGGGCCGCAGGTGAAGGTCCGGACCCGGCAGAGCGCTCCCCCGGCCCACCGGGCGTGTGAGTCGCCATTTTCTCCACAAGCAGTTCCGCCGCGGTGTCCGATCTGGCGCCGCGGCGGTTGCTTCTCCGGGCATGGCAACGACTTGTCCTCACCCGCGAGTGGCCGGTGGCCCGCGATGACGGTCTCCACCTACGGCGAGCACGCCGAGAACGCGGCTCAGGCGCTCAACGTCCTGGTCCGTGAAGACGTGATCCCGGCCGATGAGTACGCGGTTGACCAGTTGCTGCACTGTCGTGAGGCCGTGGTCGACGCGCTACGTCAGCGGCTCTACGACGTGGGTCAGGACAGCTGGTACCCGCCGCCGGACCATCTTCCGGCACCTACGCCGAAGCCGATGCTGGCCGGGTTGGACGAGAAGCTGGCGAGTCTGGTGGACAACATCGCCTTCGCCCTGCCCACCCTGACGCTAGACGAGCGCCGACCGCCTGCGGACTTCCTCACGCCGGCCTCGGAGGACCCGACGGTCGAGGCGTGGCGGATGGCGGCGATCGAGCTGATGTCGGCCTCCCATGCACTGTCGGCGGCCGAGGAACAGCCGTGGCGCACCGATCCGGGCGCCGCCTGGTGGGTGATGCGCGACGTGGCGGTGGCGCTGGAGGCGGTCCTGGTGCTCGACTCCCGCCTCGAGGAGGTGGGGCTGCTCGCTGAGCATCAGCGACCGGAGTTCGCGATGGGGCTGGACGAGAAGCGGATGGTGCTCTCCCAGACCGCACGGGTGGCGACCTGGCATGCCACGAGCGCGAGCCCCGAGGAGGCCGCACCCCGGCTTCGGCAGGTGGCTCCGTCGACCGTCGTTGAGCCGGTGTCGATGGTCTCCACGCCCGCCGATCTCGCGGCGGCGCAGCAGCGGCTGGCACGTTTCCTCCGCCCGATGCTCGCCTCCGACGCGTTCTATGCCGGCGAGCCGGAGATCACGGCCGACTCCGCACGGCAGGTCACGGCCAGCCAGCTCTACCTGTGCCGGACGTTCGCGGAGGCCGCCGCCAAGTCGGCCAAGACCAGCATGTTCGCGGCGTTCTTCTCCGGGCGCGCCGAGGTGCTGGAGTCGTTGCAGCCCCAGATCAGCCACCTCGCCGACGTGAGGGCCGACCAGGAGCCGAACATGCGGCGCTTTTGGCAGCAGAGCGAGCTCACCACCGCGGTGGCCCGGATGGAGGACAACGGGATACCGATCAAGCTGCAGCCCACGCAGATGGTCGAGCTGGCCAAGGAAACCCACGCGGTGACTCACAACTTGGGCCAGGCGCTGCGCCGCGAGCTGCTGCGCGGCAACAGCAATCTGGTCGATGCCCACCCACGGCACCGAGACGGTCCGGTCCGGGTGGGTCGCCGGTCGCGGCTGGAGACCACGCTTACCGACCTGGTGAACCTGCCGGCTCCCAGCGAGCCGGTGGCCCGGTACAGCCACCCGCTGCAACGGGCCGCCCTCCAGCAGTCCCTGACCCTGACGCCCACCGCGTCGTCCCGGCCACCCACGCCGTTCCCGGCGGCGCGTAGCGCCAGCGCCCCGGCCTTCTAACAACTCCACAGCTTGCCCGGCCCCGTCAAAGCCGTCGGTCATACGGCGAAGGGCACCCACAATCCCTGCACTTCCGAGACTCCCGGGGAGGTGTACCTGCGGGGCCGGGCACACCACTCCCCTACCCAGCGACAGGAGCTGCAGAGATGAGCCAGCACCCGACCCCTCAGGCGGCCGCCGCCGAGCCCTCCCCTGTCGAGGAGGCTCCGTGGCGTGATGATCCGAACTATCCGCACCGGATCGAGAACCACGTCAAGGTCTACCTCCACCTCGTCGAGGAATCCTCGACGCAACCCGTGATCGCAGCTGAGGACAGTGCGCCCCCCGGCACCCGGGTCTACCGCCGCAGCGGCGCCGGCCGAGTGCAGTACGGAACGGTGACCGGCTGGACCACCGATGGAACCTGCGTCTTCTTGTCGTTCGACCAGGGCGGAACCTACTCCGGTCCCACGTTCCAGTCGCTGTTTCTCGCCGAGCCCAGCGAGGGGCACGCCGGCGCCAGCAGATGGGCCGTCTCGAGCGCGACGGTCGACGGGTACCCCCTCGACGGTGTCGAGGACGGCCACTACTGCGATTACGAAGGGCACCCGCCGGGCGCGCGGCCCGACTGGGACCGCCAGCACCGAGACGCTGCCCAGGTGCAGCTGCCCACCGCGGAGGAGCTGCTGCCCCTGCTCGCCGCCGCGCTGGGCAGGAGCGTCGACGGGCCCACCGTCGACCAGGTCCGTGCGGCATCCGACCTGGTCGCTGAACATGCCCAATGGCGGGCGCAACGAGCCGAGCTCTCTGCCGGGGAGACGGTCGGCGACTTCCCGGCCTCCGCGGACTGGCACACCAGCGATGACGCCGGATGCGACCTCGCCGACCGCGCCATCGCCCTCCTCGCAGAGGTCACCGGCCAGATGAGCCCCACAAGTCAGCCGACGGCGCCAGCTACGCCATCGGGCGTCTCGCTGATGCGCTCGGCGCTCAAGTCATCACCGGACACCCCATCGCCGCAGCCGAGTCCTGACTCGACCTCGACGTCCCAGCCGACCTCCGGTCCGGCCCGCTGAACCACGAGCCAACCGGCGACCGGCGACCGAAACGACTCTAGGAGAACTGATGAAAGACGACGAGCCCCGACTCACCGACCCGGTCGCCGCCGTCGACCACGTCCGGCGCCTCGCCCGGGAGACCGCCGCGTCCGAGGGGTACCGCGCGGCCGCGGACGCAGTGATGAATGCGCGACGTGAGTACCGGATCATGCCGCTGAAGCGGAGCGAGGCGCCGCCGGATCGCCTCGCGACCTGGGACGCGGTGCGGCTCGAAACCAGGTCGCTCGTTCCGATGGCGATGGGCGGCACCAAGGAGCACGCCCTCTTCGACGAGCGGGTCGCAACTCCCGGTGGCCAGCCCCTCCCCCAGCGACCCGGGTGGGCGCCGGACCCGGCGGTCGCTCTGCAGGCCGCCGCGCTGCGGGCGCAGCACGCTGCTGAACCCTCGCGGCCTCCGGCGACCTCGCCAAGCCCGGTGACCGACCGGGCCCCACGCCGATGAGCCACTCACCCGTCCGATGACCGCGCTGCCCGCGCGATGCACCTGTTCCGGTTCCACAGCGCCCGCGGCGATGAGCTGAGGGGACGCCGGCGCCGCCACACGGCCCCGCCGACAGACTTAATAGAAAGCAGACTTTCAGTTGTCGGCTATTCTAGAAGGGTTGCTTTCGGTATGAACTGGGATGGAGTGGTGGCGATGAAGCGCCCGAGTCCAGCGAAGGTGGGTCTGGCGGCCGAGCGGATCGGCTCTCATGTCGTGACTTGGCGCCGCCTGCTGGGCCTGACTGCCGAGCAGGTTGCTCAGCGGGCGGGGATCTCTGCCCCGACCCTACGCAAGCTCGAGCACGGCGATCCCTCGGTGACGTTGGAGACCTACCTGAACGTGCTGCGTGCTCTGGGTCGGCTCGACGACGCGGTGACCGCGCTCGACCCGTACGAGACCGAGCTCGGCCGTGCCCGTGCTGATCAGGTGCTGCCGAAGCGGGTGCGGCGCTGATGGACACCCAGCTGGAGGTCGACCTGGACTTGGGTGGGCGGGGCGTCCACGTCGGCACCGCTCACTTCACCCGCCGCGGCCGCGCGGTTACGACAACCTTCACCTACTCCCCCGCCTACCTGGCGCGGCCAGACGCCTACGCCGTCGACCCGGCTCTCCCGCTGGATGTCGGCCGCGGCCACACCACCGGTCTGCCCGGGGCGTTCGCCGACAGTGCCCCCGACCGGTGGGGCCGCCGACTGATTGAGAAGGTCTGGCCCGGTCCCGCGTCGATCAGCGAGGTCGACTACCTCGTGGGCGTCTCGGACCACTCCCGGCAGGGCGCCCTGCGCTACCGACGCGCCGACAGTCCTGTTTATGTCGCCGACGGGCACGAGATCCCGCGCCTGGTCGACCTCGGCCGGCTGCTGCATGCCTCTGACCAGCTCGCTCGCGGAGGCCGCCGACATGACGAGGAGGAGATGCACGCAGTGCGTGAGCTTCTGGACGTCGGTGGCACGACCCTCGGCGGCGCCCGCCCGAAGGCGTCGGTGATCGATGCCGACGGAGCCCTGTCGATCGCGAAGTTCCCGCACCCGGGCGACGAGTGGGACGTCATGGCATGGGAGAAGACCGCGCTGGACCTCGCCGAGCACGCGGGACTCGACGTGCCCGCCCGTCACCTGACCAAGATCGAGGGCCGCAGCGTCCTGATCCTGCGGCGCTTCGACCGCGACACCGCCGGGGGCCGGCTGGGCTATGCGAGCGCCATGACACTGACGGGACTCAGCGACGGTGACCCGGCCGACTATCTGGACCTCGCCGCGGCGATCGCAGATCACTCCACCCGGCCCGACGCCGACCTGGCCGGCCTGTGGCGACGGATGGCGGTCTTCACCGCTATCCACAACATCGACGACCACTTCCGCAACCACGGCTTCCTCCACTCCCCCGGCGGCTGGATGCTCGCGCCGGCGTTCGACGTCAACCCGAATCCGGATCCGAACCAGGCCCGGGCAACCTCGATCAGCGGCGCAACGTCAGCATCGGAGGAACGCGAGGCACTCCTTCAGGCCGCGCCGTACTTCGGGATGACGGCCGACCGGGGCGTCGAGGTGCTCGCCGAGATCGACTCCGCCGTCGCGTCGTGGCGCACCATCGCGGCCGGGAACGGCATCCCCGAGCATGAGCAGCGGCTGTTCGCGGATGTCCTCCCCCACCCGCCTCGGGCTGGCGGTGGCGGCACTGCACACCGGTCCGCCGTCCTCCAGGCTGGCGCCCTGGACACCCCGGCAACGTCAACACCCGACCCCGCGACGGGACCCGGTGCACTCCCCCGGCCACCGAGGTCGTTCAACATCTGATCGCGAGGTCCTCGACCTCGCATCCGACCCGAGGGTCATACCCTGTCCCACAGGCCTCACCAGACGCCCTAGAACGGGCCTCAGAGCGCCGAACAGGGTCGCGGCGGGCAAGACCACGCCTCACGAGACCAACGCCCGAGAAGGCCTGCACCCAGGTTCGGCACCACTGCGCTGCGCTGCCGCACAACCCTGCCGCCGGGCGCTAATGCAGCGCACTACCGCACGCCACTACCGCGCCGCAATGGTGCACAGCAGGACCGCGTCGCGTCATTGGGCGGCGGTGCCGTCGAATCGGACTGCTCTCACCATCGCAGGGTGGCAACGCGGCGCGGTGGTTCTCCGCGTTACTCACGCGCGTTGGTGGCACGCGCTGCCGTGTGCGTGGGTGCCGCGCGGCGTTGTCCCGCCGTATTGCGCCGCGTTGCCGCTGACCACCGCCGCACGGACGTGACGCGGTGCGGTGGTGTGTGCACTACCGCACCGCGCTACCGCGTGTCGCTACTGCGTTGCGGTGGTGCGCTGCGGGATGATCGGACGCGTTCCTAGTCCTGGATTTCGCACAGAGAGGCTCTTCCCCTATGGCCTTGACCCAAGATGTGCTCAGCCGAGTCATCGCGTTCGCAAACGGCAAGGGGGGCGTCGGCAAGACGTCCACGTCGGCCAATTTCGCCGGCCTGAGCGCGGCTGCGGGCTGGCACACGCTCTTCATCGAGTTCGACGCGCAGGGCGATGCCGGCGACGATCTCGGTTACAAGCACACCCCGGACAACGACCGCGGCGCCCACATGCTCGAGGTTCTCGACGCGCACCAGCCGCTGAAGCCGGTGCTGCGCGAGATCCGCCCGAACCTCGACGTCATCCCGATGGGCCGGGACGCGCTGAAGGACATCGAGGACGTGCTGTTGGGGAAGGAGCGCCGCGGCACCGAGTACCGGTTGATGCTGGCCGAGGCGCTGGCGCCGCTGGCACGCGATTACGACCTGATCGTGATTGACACGCCTCCGACCCGGCCGATCATCTTGCAGTTGGTCCTGGGGGCGACGAGGTGGGTGGTCGTCCCGACGAAGAGTGATCGGTCCAGCATCGGCAACCTCGCGGAGCTGGCCGCCGAGCTCACCGAGGTTCGGCGGGCCAACCCGCATGTCGAGGTTCTCGGTGTGGTCCCGTTCGACTTCGACACCAGCGGCGCCCGTATTCGTCGCAACGCCGTCGAGGACATCAACGCGGTGCTCGACGGTGCGTCGAGCTTGTTCCTGGACCAGGAGGGCGAGGTCATCACGATTCGCCATTCCAGCGCCGCGGTCGACGCCCGCAACGCCGGCAAGCTGGTGCACGAGCTCGCGGAGATCGCGAAGGAGGAAGAGGCCGGCGAGCCGTGGTGGAAGGCTCTTCGGGAGGGCCGACGACCGGAACGTATCCCGGGCAGCGTCGGGGGACTCGCCGATGACCACCTGCTGCTGACCAATGCGATCTTGACCAGGATCGACAAGCTCGAGTCGGCGAACCGCGAGGAGGCCAGCGCATGAGCCGCCGCGAGCCGATGGCGCCGATCGCAGGCTTGAAGAAGCCCACGGACCTGCCTGCCCCGAGCGCCCGCCCCCAGACCTTGCAGGTGGTGCCAGCGCCGAGCCCGGACCCGGCCCAGGAGGAGTCGCGGGATCTCGCCCCGACCGCTGCACCGGCGACGGACACGCCGCGAGCGACGGCGAAGGCCGAGTCGACCTCCAAGCCGGCGGGTCGGGCCCGGAAGCCCCGCACCGAGAGGGCGTCGGCCCGCAGCGCGAGTGCGGAGACGATGAAGCCGGTGTCGGTGTCGGTGCCGCTGACGATGGCGGAGGCATGGCGGGACCGGGCGAAGCGGGACCGGACGTCGCAGGTCGACGTGCTGCTGGACGCGCTCGTGGCACATCAGGACGAGTTGACGGACCTGGTGGCGGCACGGAGCGAGAAGCCGACGGTGAGCGACGGCCTGTTCGACCGGACGCCTGGTGCGAAGGGGGAGAGGTTCGTGGGGGTCTCGTTGCGGATCAAGGCGGGCAACCTCGAGGTGATCGATCAGTTGACCGACAAGCATGGCGCCGACTCGCGGTCCCAGCTCGTGGCAGCGGCCCTGTCGGCGTACCTCAGCTGAACACTGGAGGGGAGTGCACGGTGAGCGTACGAGTCGACGAGGCGACGACGCGGGTCGGCATGCGAGGCGTCCCTTGGGCAAGCCGTGTCGGGCCTGCGGGTCGACCAGCACCTGGATCGAGTGGCGTCACGAGGACGCCCAGGCCGGGCCGGACGGAGCGGGGGAGTGGCCCTACGCCGTCTGCCAGGCCTGTGGTCACGAAGTCAAGGGAAGGCTCGCGCAGTCACGGCCGCCTGACCGGCCGGCGCCAACCCAGCCCGCGGCGCCAACCCGGTCAGCGGGGGCGGCGTCTTCGGTTGAAGGGGGCGCCGCCGACCGGGCGGAGGTTGGAGACGGGTCGGGCGGCGGGAGGCCACCGCGCCCGAAGGCGTCCGACGAGCGGGTCGGGGAGCTGCTGCAGGCGGCCGGGTACAACCGGGTGGTCACGCCCGAGGTCCTCGCTGCGTACCGCCGGTTCGCGACGCATGCCGGGAAGCCGGGACTGCCTCGGTGGAAGGCGGCGGTGGCGCTGCTCAACGGTGCCCAGGGCCGCGACGAGGTGCCGCATGTGCGGGAGATCTACGCCGAGGAGAAGCGGCGCAGGGATGTGCAGCGGCAGCGGGCCGCACAGCGCCGGCAGCGGGCCGGCGAGCTGGCCGACGAACACGCCGAGGCGTCCCGGGAGTACGTCGCGCGGGTGTGGGCCGAGACGGGGGAGGGGCCGACCTGGCGCGAGTTGGCCTCCGCTCTTGGCGTAGAGGGGCCGCTGGCGTCGGCGATGATCGACACGCTGCATCGCCGTGGGGTGCTCACCTCGACTAAGGAGCCCCGCTCGCTGGCCGTGACGCCGGGACCGGCCGACGACGAGTGACCGCCCCGGCTGGCGTAGAGGTCCGCATGCCTGCCGGTCACCTCTCCGCGGGCTGCCCCCGGCGTGGGAGCCGGGCTGGGTCGCCTGGCTACCGGGAGGGACGCTGCGGCGGTGAGCCGGCGGGAGGATCGTGCGGCGGGATGGCGGGGGAGCGGTCTGGGTGGAGGGCCGGCGTCTGGTGACCGCCTCCGGGCTCCTTGGTGCGGACCCAGTCGGCGAACCCGGGGATGGTGAAGCGGAGGATGCCGCGGCGGGGCGCTTCGATGATGCCCTTGCTGATGAGACTGCGCCGTGTCATGCCGAGGGCTTCGGTGTCGACGCCGAGCTCGGCCGCCACGGCGCCGCGTTCAGTCTCGGTGTCGGTGAGGCTGGCCATGGCCTTGAGCATGTCTCGTTCGGCCTTGGTCGCTACTTCCCATCGGGCGCGAAACAGTGAGGCCAGGTCGGCGTCGCTGGTGGCTCGGCCTTCGTTGAGGTGGGCGAGGGTGAGGGTGTCGCCCTCGTCGGGTTGGGCGGCGTCCCAGGTGGCTGAGCCGATGATGTGCAGGGACTGCGGGTAGCCGCCGGCCGCGGCGAGGGCTTCGGTGAGCGCGTCGTCGTCCCACCGGACGTTGAGTTGCTCGGCTGGCTCGACGAGCACGGCGCGGGCGGCGGCCTGGCCGAACTCGTGGAGGACGAATTCGTGTGTGCGCTCGCCGAAGGTGGCGGCACGGGTCAGGTAGGCCTTGGTTTCGGGCAGGCCGGCGCCGACCACCCCGAGAGGGAACTTCTCGCGTTCGCCGTCCATGTTCTGCACGGCGTTGAGGAGTACGGCGGCGTCAAGGACGGCTCGGGGGTCTGGTTCGTACTCGCGTTCGCGACGCGACAGCAGCGGCGCGTGTAGCTCGTCGATGATGATGAGCAGTCCGGCGCCGCCGGCTTGGCGTACGAGGTTGGATGCGCGGTGGAGGAAGTCCTCGAGCGGCCCGACCAGGGCGGGGGATCCGTCGGTGGCCTCGTCGGTGCGGGTGATCTTGGCTGAGACCTTGGCGAGGCCCACGCCGACCTCGAGGCCGATCTCTTGGAGTTGGTGGCGTCCGACTTTGGGCAGTTGCTCGGCCGCGCTGAGGGATCGGGTGACGCGGTCGACGACGTCGGCGAGGAAGGGCTGGTGTTTGAGGCCGGACGCCCAGGCGACGACGAAGCCGGAGGCCTCGGCCTGGGCCTGCATGTCGCGCATGAGGGAGGTCTTGCCGAGTCCTCGCGGGCCGGTCGTGACGGCGAGTGGGCCCATCATCTCCCCGTAGGCGACCACGCGCGCGAGTCGGTCGCGTAGGCGCCGACGCTCGGTTTCGCGGCCGACGAATACCCGGGGGCGGCCGCTCGGGGTGTAGGGATTGGGGATCACTGGCCGAGCTCCCTACTGTTGGTTACAGAGCGGTGCAACTGTAACGCCCGGGCTGCATTCTTTACAGAACGACCCGCCGGGGGACACCCGTCCCGCTAGCCGGCGACCTGATGTTGATCCTGCTCGAGGAGGTCGCCTTGGCGTTCGAGGAACGCTGCATCGCGTTCGGCCGCGCCGTCGGGGAGCAGAGCTGCTCGCTCGGCGTCGGGGGTCGCTGGCCGCTCGTCCAGGGGCGGCGTGGCGAGACGCTGCGCGGTGAGGCCGTAGCGGAGCCGGTGGCGATCCCACGAGGCGACGGACGCGCCGCGTTCGGCGGGGGAGAGGTCCTGGAAGCGTTGCTTGCGTTCGAGGCTCCGCGCGACGTATTCGTCGGCGGGCAGGGTCCGTAGCCAGGTCTGGTATGTCTCGAGCTCGTCGAGGCCGGCGCGGATGCGTCGTTCGGCGAGGCGGGCCTTCAGCGCTGCCTGCTGGCTGATCGACATCTGCTCGAACTCCAGCCGCCTCGTCGCGACGCGAGCGGCTTGGGCGGCGGGGGAGAGGTGGTCCCACCAGACCTTCTCCTTCGCCCTCTGTGCCTTGATCGCCCGTGCCCGCCCGGCGGTCCAGCTCGACGTCGTGCCGGCGCGGTACGCGGCACGTTCGGCTTCGATCGTCTCCAGCTGGCGGGCGTACGCCGCGGCCGCATCGCGCTCGATCTGCACAGACCGGGGTCGGGTCGCGGCCTGCCAGCGTCCATGCTCGTCGACCCGGACCATCCCTGCCCTACTCAGAGCCACCAGAGCCGCCTTCGCGGTCGAGCGCTGGGACTTCGACGGCTCATCCGCACCGTCCTCCACCAGCCCTGCCTTCACTGCCAGGTCAGCCAGGTCCAGCGGCCCCGGGCTGGTCAACAGCGTGCGCCAGAGGCTGTGGCTGGCCCGGGGGAGGATGAGCCAGAGGCCGCGGGGGGTCGGGGGTGGGTCAAACACAGGTGGGGGGATTTGCCGTCCCTCCCCGTGCGGAGCGGAGTTGATTTCGAACTCATAGCTCGACGAGTCCCGCTCGGTCAGAGACAGGCAGTCGGTGTGCAGGGTGCCGAGGCGGCCGTTGAGGCGGGCGAGAGCCGCGCGGACGGTCTTGCGGTCACCCAGGCCGGTGTCGAGGAGCAGATCCCGCTCCGGGCAGGGGACCCGCAGCTTCCCCTTACGCAGCACCCGGTCCAACAGCTGGTGTCCGACCAGCAGCAAGGCAGCACGCTGACGGGCCGGGACGGTCCACTTCAGCCGGTCGAGCTCCTGGCGGGCGGCCGCGACGGCCTCGAGGACCTCGGCCGGCGGCGCTTCGACCTTCCTGGGCTTCCCGGGGGTGGTGTTGAACTCGCTGGCGGAGCGGACGAGCTCGTTCCACACGTAGCCCAGCCACCACGAGTAGCCCTGGTGCTTGGCCTTGGTCATCGCGGCCGGATGCGACTCACGGATGATCCGCCAAGCCATCTCCGGGTCACCGATCGCCCACACCATCTCGCGGGTGCAGGCCGCCTCGACGAGGGACCGGTCGACCTCGACCGCCGTGCGGGTCTTCGTCGCGCCGGCCGCCCACGACCCCGCCGGGATCTCGCCGGTCAGCAGATAGGTGCGCCACTCGGTCCGCAGCTGACGCTTCCACCGCTGCAACGCCAGCGGCACCACCAGGCCCGAGCCGGCCGCAGCGGCGGACTTGTGGCCAGCGTTCGTGGGCTTCACCTTGACGCGAGGCCGCAGTGGCGAGGGGGCCGGCGGGTCCGGGAGCAGCCGCTTCAGGCCGCGCAGAGCCTCACGTAGGTCACCCTTCGGCCTGGTGACCGCACCGAACCGGTGAGGTGAGGACAGGGGCCGCACCGCATCGCGCAGGTCAAGCTCGTTGCGGGGGACCTTCACGTCCTCAGCCAGCGCAGTGAGGTAGCCGCTCACCGCGGCCGCGAACCCACTCCGGGCAGCAGCCGGGGCGTAGTGGAAGTCGGGGTGGGCGAAGAAGATGTGCCAGCGGCCCTTCGCGCCGCCGGAGGGCCGCTCCAGCACCCAGCAGTCGCGCCGGGACAGCCAGTCGGAGACCTCGGCCGCCAGGAAGTCACCGAGCGGACCGGGCACGTCGACATCGACCACACCGACGCCGTCACGCAAATGCCCCACCAGTGCGGCGATCCGGCCCCTGCCGACCAGCTCGAGCCCGTCGGCCAGCGACGGCACCACGGTCCGGGGGACAGCAGTGTTGCCGGAGTCGATCACCAGCCACTGCGACGCATCAGGGTTGAACAGGTGCTCATCGAGCGCCAGCAGTCCCGGCGGGACACGCCGACCTGCATCAGGGTGTGCGGCATCGCCATGCGACGCCGGTACAGTTACCGGCAACAAGTTGCTCTACCTCCTTCCAGAGGCACCCACCGAGGAATCCAGTTGGCGCTGGCTCCCGGTCACTAAGACGGTCAGGTCCTGTTGGCGCAGGACCTTTCGTCATTTCTAGGGCGATCCACGCCCGCTACGGCTACCGCCGGCGGCGCCCACCTCCCTCCACGAACGACAGGTCAGGAAACTCGTGGGCCGGGTCACGGCATCCAGCTCATCGACCAGGCCGGCATCGGTCCGCGAGCCGATCGCCAGCGCAGGGGAGGGGACTGTGCATGCGTGGCGTGCGTCGACACGCCCGCGCGGGAATGACTTCCGTGCGGTGTCGCACTGCTCTAAAGTGGGCAGCACAAAGCCTCCTCTGGCGTTCTCATAACTTCGCGAATCCGGGCGGCAACCCGGTGGAGCATCCGACTTGGCCCCGCGGCAACGGGGCCTTCGTCGTTTTCAGGGCACTGCCCTGACCCGGTCAACCGGTCATGCGGCTCCTTGTCGGGCGGAGCGAGTTGTGCTGGCCTCGAGTGACTTCTTCTTCACCCGAGCGGTGAAGGGGACGCCGAAGCGTTCGCACACGAGCTCCGTGACAATGTCGCCCATGGTGGCGCCGCGGGCGTCGGCCACTTCGATGACTACGTCGGCCGCAGGTCGCGGCACCATGGCCGGATAGCGCATACGGCCGTCGAAGGCAGGAGCGGGATCGGGATGATCGCTCACCTCACCCACCGGCGGGTCCATCACGATGCCCACCTGGTCGGCAACAAGCCATCCGAGGTAGTCGCCGACGTAGCAGCCAAGGGTTGCGGCCTCGGCCTTGACCAGGTCGGCCACTGCTGGAGGCATGCTGGACACGACCTTGTGACGATCGCCCTTCGCCTTGCGTCCCATGTCCTTCATCCAATCGTGGAGGTCGCCAATCGGTCGGGAGCCCGTCCCTGCGTGTCGAGAATTTCTAGAAATCCACGACACGTGGCGAGCTGGGTCCATTGTCGCGAGCAGGATTTCCGCGCAGGTTTATTTGGTCGCATGGCGGCGTGGTGCTCCCCAACTCGCGACGCAGGATGGCGCGGCGTGCGGGGCTGACCTGCAGCGCCGCTCTAGAGTGGTGCCTGATTTACGCGCGATTATTCACCTTCGAGGGGAGTGGACATGGCCGAGCGCCGCGTCATCGACCTCGCCGAGCGCGAAGGCTTGGGCCTCGGAGGTCAGCAGGCCACCTGCGCCAACCCTCGATGTGACGAGCAGTTCATCCGTACATCGACGCGCGGACGACCCAAGGACTTTCACGACGAGGACTGCCGCCGCGCGGCCGAACGCGATCTCCGGCGTATCCAGGCCCAACTCGCGCACCACGAGCGACAGGCTGAGCAGCTCCGTGCTCGTGCTGGCGCCTACCTGCGGACCAGCGGCGAGACTGGTACCGATCCAGCTGGTGGCGCCGGTCCCACCGCCGAAGAGATGCGCGTGGCGCGCGAAGCGATCGCCGAGGTCCGCGGAATGTCTCGATTCCTCGACGGACACCAGGATGAGTTTGCGCGTGACCTGCTCAAGCTCTGGCAAGCCGTCGAACCGCTCGTGCGGTAGCGAAGTTCCACGGCTCAGTGACCGCCCAGCGAGTCAGTCGGCCAGCTACGGGTGGCGAGCCATCTCCCGCGCCGTTCGCCATTTACCCAGGCAGGTTCGTCTGACCGAGGGCGTATGTCCGCCACGTGTTGGCGACCTCGTTGACCCTCTGCTTGTTGGTCTCCCACATCACCACCCGGCCCTTGGCGCGACGATCCCCGCGGGGATGATCGGCGGCCACTAGGCCCATGTCCTCGAGTACCTCGAGGTGACGTCGCACCACGCGAGGGTCTGCGTCGATCACCTCAGCCAACTCCGTTGCGTTCATCGCCCGGAGCGAGAGGTGCCGCAGGATCTCGGTCCGCGTGCCGTTTCCAATCGCGTCGATGATCGCCACCACCCCCTCAGGCATCGCGGGCGGCTTCGACAGACGTGGCACGCGCTGCATTGTGCCGGACCCCGAAACACGCCGAACTCTTTTAGTTATGACGGACATTTAGCGTCCGTCATGTGTCATGCTCAGGGTAATGCAGAACAGAACCCGATGGTGGGAACCACGGGTCACGCCCGGAGCGTCGGACTTGACGACGCAACGGACAATGGAGGCCCCCGGTTCGGGCCGGGGCGGGAAGGGCGCTGGTCTTGGGGATGCGTCAGCAGAGACGACCGGGGAAACTGACACCCCGGCGGAAATCGGTGCGCCAAACTCCGCAAGCGCTGCACCGCGTTGAGAAGCGCCCCGCCGTCCGGACAGCCGGTTGCTGCGGCCGATTCGCCGCACGCAGTGCCTCTTTTGGCGCCGGCGGCGCCCTCGCATCTGAGGCGCTTGATCGCGCGTCCCGAAGATTGTTCGCCGGCGGTGTCCGATCTGATCCGTCGCCGGTTGCCTTCGCTGTTAGAGAGCCACGCCAAGAGGGAAGGACTTCACCTTGAACCCGACTCGCAGTACGGCGCGGTCGGCAAGCCGTCGGCCATGTCGTCAAGACTGGTGCCCAAGGCCCGTGCATCGGGCGACTCGGGCTCAGGAAGGACGCTCATGAAGCGCACTCTGATCGCTGCCATCGCCATCGCGATGGCCGGAACCCTCTCCAGCTGCGGTGACGACGAGCCGAAGGCGGACCCGACACCAACGAAGTCGGCCTCGCCCTCGAGCTCGGCCACCCCGACACCAGAGCCGACGTGGGACGACAAGTACAGCCCGGCGCAAATGAAGAACTACCGCGCGGCCCGGGATCGGTGGCTCGAGTTCTGGGAGGCCTACACGGAGGCCGCCCGTACCGGCGCTGACACTCCTGGCCTGAAGGCAATGTTCGAGAAGTACTCGCTAGCCCCGTTGGGCGAGCGCTCGCAGTTCCTGGACACCTACGTCCGGGGCGGCGCCCGGATGGAGGTTGCGCCAAAGGTGCTGTGGACGAGCGCGACCAAGATCAAGCCGAAGACGGTGATCTTCAACTACTGCCTCGATTACACAGACGCTCGCATCACGACCAACGGACAGGTCAACAAGATCGACGACCCGAGCCGCAGGCTCGTCGAGGTCCAGATGGAAAAGACGTCAGAGGGCTGGAAGAAGCGTGGATACGTCAACAGTGAGGTGAAAGCATGCCCCGCCACAGCGCCCTGACGAGGATTCCTGCCGCGGTCGCCGCATGTCTGGCGGTTGTCAGCGCAGTTGCAAGCGCATCTCTGCTGTTCGCGACTGCCACGACTGAGCGTGCCTGGGCCGACGGCCCCGAAGACTGCCCGCCGGGCACCGGCTGGAACGCAGATCTCGGTGCTTGCATTCAGATCAACATCCCCGGCGAGACCCCTGGCCCTGGCGAGACGCCCAACCCTGGCGGCGGCGAGCAGGTTTGCCGCGACAAGGACGGCAGCGAGGTCCCGTGCACGAAGGACGGGTTGACGTGGTGGGGCGGCCCGCACTGGTGCTACGCCGAGCCGGACAATCCGCAGGATCCGCCCCCTCGGGGCCACGAGGATGAGAACGGCCTGTGGTGGACCTGTCAGACCGGCGCGAGCGACACCGCGGAGAGTTTCGCGGTCTGGTGGGTGAGCGGTGGCCTTGCGCCGGTGGATGGTGCGGCGGTTGCCCGTCAACTGGTGGTGACGATCCCGTTCGAGCTGGCTGACGCGAAGATTGCGCCCCCGCCGACGTATCACACCTACATCTCGTACAAGAACTGGCTGTGGATCGAGTCGGGGCAGTGGCGCACTGTCTCTGCGACCGAGTCACTGCGTGGCGCAACCGTCACGCTGACCGCTACGCCTTCCTACGTCGAGTGGGACATGGGCAACGGCGACACACAGTCATGTGTCGGTCCGGGTCGCGAGTGGGTGAAGGGGATGCCGGAGAACGCTCCGACGAACTGCTCCTACTCCTACGACGAGATGGAAGACCCCAAGGGCGACACGTGGACCGTGTCGGCGCAGATCAGCTACACGCTGGCGTGGACGTGCACGGGCAACTGTGGCGGCGCGACGAGTGGAGACCTCGGCTCGCAGCTCGCCGCTGCCGGTGACTCGACGACGATCACGGTTTACCAGCGCCAAACGGTCAACAAGAACGGCGGATGACAAGTGACCTCTCTGGATTCTCGGACCTCGGGCCGCGCCAACGACCGGCGTACGGCACCTCTGCCGGGGGGCCTGCCTGGTGCGGCCTCGCTGTCGAAGGCGGTGTCGAAGGCGCCCCGCAAGTACGGGCAGATGCTGATCAGCGCCCTGGTCGTGATCGCGGCAGTGATCGCGGGCGGTTGGCTCTACGTCAACAAGGGCGGCGTGGAGGAGGTGTTGGTGGTTGCCCAGCCGATCCCGGCCGGGCACCCGATCACTGAGGACGACGTCCGCACCTCCAAGGACCCGCTGTTGGTCTCGCGCAGCGTCTCCGGGATCGACGGGGCGATCCCGGTCTCCGAGGTGGACTCGGTGTTCGGGCAGCGCACCACGGTGGCGCTGCTTCCTGGTCAGGTGCTGACCGAGGACTCGCTGACCAGCGACCTTCTGCCGCAGGCGGGCAAGCGACTGATCGCGGTGAATCTCCCGGCCGGTCGCGTGCCGGACACCCTGGCGCCCGGCTCGGTGGTCGACGCGATCGCGGTGCCGCAGGAAGGCCAGTCGGGTGACCCGAAGATGCTCGACGACCCGACGGTGATCTCCGCCGGCGCGACGGTCTACTCCTCGAAGAAGTCCCAAGACGGCACCGTGGTGGTGACGATCCTGATCTCGGAGACCGACGCGAAGACGGTGGCCGCGTACGGGGCCGTGGGGCAGTTGACGCTGCTGCAGGCCCCGATCACCGAGGGTGACCCGGCTGACTCCGCTCCCCAGAACGACAGCGCTACCGGAGGGCAGGGCTGATGCTGATCGCTGTGTGCTGCGACCGCGGTGCCCCGGGGTCGACGACGACGTCGTTGGCGCTGGGCGTCTCGACGCCGGAACCCACGATCGTCGTCGAGACCGACCCGTATGGCGGTGACCTCGCGCTGCGGTGTGTCGCACCCGGAGGCCATGGGGAGGCGTTCCCGCCGACTCCGACGGTCCTGACTCTCGCGACCGAGGCTCGCACGTCGGTGACGCCCGGCCTGGCGGCCAGCAAGGCCCATGAGTTCACGGGCTCGACGCGGATCGTGCCGGGTCACTTCTCGGCCGAGCAGGCCGCCGGAGTGAAGAACTGGGCTCCGCTGGCAGAGGCGTTGTGGGCCTCCGCATCACGGGTGGTGGCCGACCTGGGGCGGATCCACTCCAGTTCACCGACGATCCCGGTTGCCGCCGCCGCCGACGTGGTCGTGATGGTCACCCGCCCGGAAGTGGGTGCGGTGATGCACCTCAAGGACAGGCTGGAGCGACTCGCTCCGGTGCTGGCGAACATCCGCAACGCCCCTCCGGTGGTGGTTCCGGTGGTAGTGACGTCAAAGCGGCACGCCGGCGGGGTGGTCGAGGAGGTCGGTCGGATGCTGGCGCCGAGCAACGCCGCCGGCGTCATCGCCGGGATCGGATGGATCGCACTGGACCCCGCAGGGGTCGAGGCGATGCACGCCGGCCAAGTCGGCGGCAAGAACGCGCGTACGCCGCTGCTGAAGTCCGCTGGCGTCCTCAACGACCAGATCAACCAGGCCGCTGGTCTCGGACCGTACGGCGCGCATGCTGCCGCAGCGGCGGAGGCGTACGCCGGCCAGGGGGGAGAGGCGTGATGGAGAGCAACGGAACCAGCTCGAACGGCCGCGGCACGCACCTGAACGGGATGCACCTGAAGCAGCTCGTTCCCGTCGACCAGGTACTGGTCAAGCGCCTCCAGTCGCGCGTTGGCGCACGTCGCGGGAAGGCGCTGGAAGAGTTCCGCCGCAACGGCCAGCCGGTCCCCAAGGGCGAGGACGCCCGACAGCACACCGAAGCGCTGCTGGCCTCGGTTCTGACCGAGTACGAGTCCGACCTGGTCGAGGACGGCCGTACCCCACTGGAGGAAGACGCTCGGGCCCGACTGGAGGCCGCGCTCAAGGCCCAGTTGTTCGGGGCGGGCAACCTCGACCAGCTGCTGGAGGATCCCGAGGTCGAAGACATCGTGATCAATAGCTGGCAGAACGTGTTCGTCACCTACGCCGACGGCAGCAAGGCACAGCTGCCGCCGGTGGCCTCCTCGGACAAGGAGCTGGAGGAGATCGTCAAGACGATCTCGGCTCACGACGGCCTGTCCACCCGTCCGTTCGACCTGATCAACTACAACGTCACCCTCAGGCTGCACGACGGTTCACGCCTACACGCGGTCCAGGGAGTGAGCGCCAACGGGCTGTCGATCTCGATCCGCAAGCACCGCCACAAGAGGGCGACACTCCTCCCGGTCCCTGGGCTGGCCGAGCGGGAACGCGCAGCCGGCGTGCCGGCGTCGCTGCGCACCAAGGACCTGCTGAGCGAGGGGACCGTTGATCACGACCTCGCGGCCTTCCTGTCCGCGCTGGTCAAGTCGCGTCAGAACATCATGGTCGCCGGAGCCGTGAGCGCGGGGAAGACCACGCTCGTGCGAGCGCTGGCCTCCGAGATTGACCCGATGGAGCGGCTCATCACCGTGGAGCGGTCGATCGAGCTCGGGCTGCACGAGGACCCCGAGCGTCACCCCGACATCGTCCCGCTCGAGGAGCGGCTGGCCAACGTCGAGGGGGAGGGCGCGGTATCGCTGGCTGACCTGGTCCGCAACTCGCTGCGGATGAACCCCTCGCGGGTGATCGTGGGCGAGGTCTTGGGCGACGAGGTCATCACGATGCTCAACGCCATGGCCCAGGGCAACGACGGGTCGCTGAGCACGATCCACGCGAACTCCTCGCGCGACGTCATCGGGAAGATCCAGACCTACGCCCTGCAGGCAGAAGAGCGACTGCCGTTCGAGGCAACCAACGGCCTGATCGCCAACGCCTTGAACTTCATCGTGTTCCTTCGCCGGATCCGCACCGAGGACGGTCGTCAGCGCCGCATCGTCGAGTCGATCCGTGAAGTCGCCGGACGCGATGAGGACGGGGTGAAGACGACCGAGCTGTGGAAGTTCAACAAGGCCACAGGCCGCACAGAGTTCACGCGGAAGGCGATCATTCGCGAGGAAGCCCTCCTCGATGTCGGCTGGGACCCCGACGGCACAACGGACCTGAACAGGTTCGTCGAGCCCAGCGACAACGCCGGCGATGCGGGGTGGCAGATCTGATGACGCTCTTCATCGGCTGCGTCCTGGCGGTCTGCCTCGGCATCATCGGGATCATCCGCACCGCGCGCGGCAAGAGCCTGCTCCCGGCTCGGGTGACCACGGCCCGGCGCAAGGTTGCCGATCCCCAGCAGACGGCCCGGCAGGTCACGATCGCGCTGATCGTCGGCGTCGTCGTCGGGATCTTGACCCGCTGGCCGGTGGCCGGACTGATGGCGGTCGCCGTGGTGATCTTGTGGCCGAAGCTCGCGCGCTCGGGTGCGATCGAGAAGCACAGCGTGGCCAAGATCGAGGCGATCGCGAACTGGACCGAGTCCCTGCGCGACGCGGCAGCCTCCGAGTCGGGTCTGGAGCAGGCGCTGCCGGCCACCCTGGACGGGGCGCCGGCGCTGCTGCGCCGGCCGCTGCGGAACCTGGTCAACGCCCTGGACCTTCGTACCCCGCTGCCGGTCGCGTTGGCTCAATTCGCCGACGAGGTCGACGACCGCGGAGCCGACAAGGTCGTCATCGCCCTCTCGCTGACCGCACAACAGCGTGCCGGAAGCCTCAAGCGGGTGCTCACGACGCTGGCCTCCAACACCCGCGCGGAGCTCGAGATGCGCCGCAAGGTGCTCACCGAACGCAACGGCGTACGCCGGCAGTCCAACCAGGTCGCGCTCGGCCTGCTCGCGCTGGCCGGGCTGCAGGCAGTCTTCCTGCGCGGCTGGGTCGAGCCCTACAGCACGGTGTACGGCCAGATGGTCCTCGCAGTGCTGGCCGCGGTCTACGTGGGCCTACTGGTCCGGCTGCAGCGTCTGGCCGCGCCTGAGCCCCACCCACGGTTCCTGTCCGGCGCGGACGCTCTGGCACAGGCCACGGGCAGGCAGGTGGCCTGGTGATTCCGATGCTGATCGTCTCCGCGGTGGCGGGCGTCGCGCTGCTGCGGCTCCACCGGCTGGCGTTCCCCGCCGCCCCGCCGCTGGCCGACCAGGCGGCGCGGTGGGAGCGGGCACGCGCCCGGGCCGGCCGACGCGCCCGCCTCGACATCGCACCCGAGGACCAGACCTGGTCGAAGCGGGCCGCGGAGTGGTTCGCAGAGCATCTGCGCAACCGACGGCCCGACGACATGCAGACCTACGAGCGCGACCTCGCCGTCACCGGTCAGCCCACGGAGGAGTGGCTGGCCAAGCTCTTGGTCTGGTTCCTCATCGGCCTTCTCGGCCCGGTCGCGCTGGTGCTGCTCGGCAACGGCGCCGGGCTGGGTATCCCGATGCTCGTCGCTCCTGCACTGGGGCTGGTGAGTGCCGTGGTCGCGGTCATCGGCGAGGTCCGCCAGCTGCGCGAGATCGCCGGCAAGCGCCGCGAGGAACTGTGCGACGCGCTCTCGGACTTCCTCGACCTGGTCGTGATGTCGATGGAGGGCGGCCGCAGCCACGCCGACGCGCTGCCCACCGTGGCCCAGATCGGCACCGGCTGGGCCTTCCACACCCTGTACGACGCGATCGACAACGCTCGACCCAACGGCATGACGCCATGGGAGGCGCTGGGCGAGGTCGGTGAGCGATTCGGCGTCGTCGAGCTGATCGACCTCCGCGCCTCGTTGAACCTGGCCCAAGACGAGGGCACCAGCATCCGCAACACCCTCATCGCCCGTGCTCAGTCGATGCGCGATGCCCGACTGGCCGATGCCTACGCCCGGGCGAACAAGTCCACCGAGGCGATGCGCAACAACCTGATGGTCATGGCGCTGGTGGCCGCCGCCTACGTGATCCTCGCCCGCGTCCTGTTCCTGTTCTCCGCCTAGTCCCAACGTCGTTTGCTTGAAAGAAAGGAACCCACACATGAACGAGTTCACCCACCTGAAGATGGCGATTGAGTACTGGCGCTCCCGCTGGGAGGTCGCTCGCCGTGACGAGCGCGGGGCCTCGGCGCCGGAGTACCTGGTGCTGCTGCTCGGCATCCTGGTGATCGCCGGGCTGGCGATCGTCGCGGTCCGCACGTTCGTCACCAACAAGGGCAACGAGCTCAACGGCCGGTAGGGCCTCGAGATCCAGCTGTTCCTGCCATCGAGAGCGAGAAGCCAGCCATGACCATCGCGAAGCGCCTCCGGCCCCTTTGGGGCCTACGGTTGCGCCGCCGCGACGAGCGCGGCCTCGCGGCCCCGGAGTTCGTGGTCGTCATGCCGGTGGTGATGCTGATCTTCCTGACGCTGGTCCAGTGGTCGGTGCAGCTGTACAACGACCGGATCGTGCACGCCGCGGCTCGTGAGGCAGCAGTCGACGCCGCCGCCTGGGAAGGAACCGAAGACGCCGGCCGGCAGACCGCCAACGAGTACCTGGCCGACTCCGGCAGCGACCTGTCCAACACCAGCGTCAGGATCAACGTGGGGGCGACCGAAGTCACCGTCACTGTCTCCGGCGACGTAATGACACTCTTGCCCGGCTTCAACAAGCGGGTGTCGGCCACTGCCACCGTGCCACGGGAGAGGTTCGCAGAATGACACGGCCGCCGACCACAACAGACTGGCGAGACGCCATCCAATACTTCAGCCACGACGGTCCCGGAGGCGATGAAGCACTCGCAGCCCAGCACCCCGACCTGGTGGCTGCCCTGCACACGCTGAGCCCCAGCGACGAGCCGTTGACGATCGGCCGCCACAGCGTCACCCGCCAAACCGATGGGGCCTGGCGAGTCGGGAACGACCGGAACCTTGCCTCACCGTGGGTCGTGGTCCAGTCCCTCCGCGCCGCCCACCACCGTCGCCGCGACCGCAGTCTCTTCCGTGAGCGGCTCCGCGCACCCCGCGACGAGCGCGGCTACACCGCCGTCGAGCTCTTGGCGATGACCACCGTCCTTGTCGGCTTCATCACCGTCGTCGTTGGCGGCGGCCGGTTCGTCGACTCGAACAGCCAGGTTGATGACGCCGCATACGCGGCCGCGCGAGCCGCATCCCTGGAAACGAACTTCGAGGCCGGACAGATGGCAGGCCGCAAAGCGGCTGCCGACGCGCTGGCCGATCGGGGCAAGGCCTGCACACAGCTGACGGTGTCGTTCGCGGGAACAGATTTCCGGACCTCGGGTCACGTGAGTGTCGAGGTCACCTGCCACGCGAACCTGAGCGACGTCGTCGGTTTCGGCCTGCCGGGCGCCAAGGACTTCACCAGCACAGCCGTGGTCCCCATCGAGCAGTACCGGCGGCTGCCATGACGTCGCGACTCATCCGACGGTTGCGGGCCCGGCGCGACGAACGAGGAGTGGTCTCTACCTGGACGATCCTCATGGCCTCGGGGGTGTTCCTGGTGCTCCTCGGACTCGTCTATGACGGCGGCAACGCCATGAACCAGCGCATCGCTGCCCACCGCGCCGCGGAACAGGCCGCGCGGGCGGCCGCCGACGAGATGCGCGGCGTCCGTGACGGGACCGAAGGCATCAACCAGGCGACCGCGACCGCACGCGCCAACCAGATCCTGCAGCAGGCCGGCTGGAGCGGCACCGTGAACATCAACGGGCTCGACGTCACTGTGAGGGTCACGGGAAAGTCAGACAACGCGTTCCTCAACGTCCTCGGCTTCGCAAGCTTCCCGGTCGACGAGACCGGCACCGCAACGTCCATCACGGGCCCGAACTAGGTTCCCGGGAGAGAGAAGAAACACCATGCTGGGATTGGTCAAGCGACTCGGAGCCCTCGCACTGCTGCTGGGGCTCCTCGTCGGGTTCCCCGCCCTGCTGATCGCGGCCGTGGGCAACCCCTGGCCCGCTGGCGGGTTGAACGAGCTCTCGCTCATGAGCAACTCGGCCGTGCTCGGGATCATCTCGCTGCTGGGCTGGTTCGTGTGGGCGCAGCTCCTGCTGTGCACCCTGTGGGAGATCCCCCCTGCGCTGCGCCACGAGCCCCAGGGGGCCCCGAGGCTGCCGATCGCGGTCGGTGGCCAGCAGAGGTTCATCCGCATGCTGGTCCACACCGTGCTCGCGGTCGGCGTCACCTCGACAACTCTGCTCGGATCGCACGCAGCCACCGCGGAGGCTGCCCCTGCCGCACCCCTGCGGCCCGTCACCCATGTCGCACACCAGTCGCCGGCCGCGCACCCGGAGACGAGCCCCACAGCCTCACCGGTCCAGGCCGCACCGGACACCACCCAGGACCACCGGGCCCACCCTCCGAAGATCGTCACCGACAAGGGCGACACCTTGTGGGGCCTGGCCGAGAAGCATTTGGGAGACGGGTTCCGGTGGCAGGAGATCGCGGACCTGAACCAGGGGCGGGGCATGGCCGACGGGCGCACCTTCAGCAACCCGCGCAGCATCGAGCCCGGCTGGGAGCTGCTGTTGCCCGCCGATGCGACCGACCTGCCCGGCGACCAGAGCTCCGAGACCGAGCACGTCGTCACCCCTGGAGAGACGCTGACCGGGATCACCGCGGAGACCACTGGCGACCCCGACAACTGGCAGGCGCTGTACGAGGCCAACAAGGACGTCATCGGCAGTGACCCTGACCTCATCTACCCCGGGCAGGTCCTCGTCCTGCCGGGCACTGGCGACGTTGCCCCGGGCACGGACCGGGCGCCGCAGCGAGAGCCCGTCCCCGTGCCCGACAAGTCCACCGGTGGCCAGGACGAGCAGTCGGGCGACACGGGGGCCGACGGATCCTCGGGAACCGAGAATCAGGCTGGGCACGACGAGCAGCAGACCCCCGAGGAGCCGGCCACCCCGATCGCACCGTCGCAGGAGTCGGGTCAGGAGGCACCGGGAAATACGGAGCAGATGCCAACCTCAGCCGACGGTGCCGAGGAGGCCAGCGACGAAAGCGGGATCACGGGCCTGCGCGCGCTGCTGGCCAGCGCTGCGTGTCTGTCGGTGGGAGCCCTGGGGATGGTGGCCGCCAACCGGCGACGCCAGTTCCGTCGCCGCCGGATCGGCCGCACGATCGCCTCGACACCTGACGAGCTCGTGGAGGTGGAGCAGGCGATCATCGAGAACGGCTCCGAGGCGCAGGAGGATGTCACGTTCCTCGACCGGGCCCTTCGACATGTGGCCGCGTGCTGCAAGGTGGCCGGTCAGCCGCTGCCTCAACTGGGCGCCGCCGTACTGGGCGATGAGGACCTGACGCTGCTCTTCACCCACCCCGCGCCCGGCGGCGTGCCGGAGGGCTGGACCGCGACCGATGACGCCCGAGCCTGGATGCTGCCGCGCTGGACCTTCCTCGAGGAGGACCTGGAGAACCAGCCGGCCCCGTACCCGGCTCTGGTGACCATCGGCCAGGACGAGGGCGGTCGTACCTGGCTGCTCGACCTGGAGACGCTGGGCATGTGCGGGATCTGCGGCGATCCCGAGCAGGTAGCTGACCTGGCGCGGTTCCTGGTGGCCGAGCTTGCGGTCAACGCATGGTCGGAGGGTAGTGAGGTGCTGCTTGCCGACCAGTTCGGAGCCGAGACGATCGGTCTCAACCCGGCCCGTCTGCGGCAGGTGCAGCGCAGCGACGCTCTGGCTCGGGCAGCGGTGCTGACCGGTGAGATGGGCGAGGGTGAGCAGAACCTGGATGCTGACCTGCTGACTCGTCGCCGAGACGGGCTGCTGCTGGACAGCACCAGCCCGGTGGTGGTCGTGGTGTCGTCGCGACCCGAGGGCGAGTTCGTCGCCGACATCGAGGGCCGGGACCGCTCCCGGGTCGTGGTCGTGCACGGCGAGGAGGAGTCGCCGGCCGTGGAGCTGGCCGGCGACGGGATGGCGTTCCTGCCGATGTGGGGCATCAGCGTCAAGGTCTTCACGCTGCCGACCTCCGAGGCCGAGGCGATGGCGGCGCTGGTGGCGTCGACACGCAACCTCGAAGACGAGCCGGTGCCGGACACGCAGTCTGACGAAGGGCCGCTGGGCAAGTACGCGCGTGCCGACGGCTCATTGCGCGAGGAGTACACCGAGCCGCGGCGCACCGATGGCAACGACCCCTCCTCGATGCTGCCCGATGCCGACGAGGTCTACCTGGCCACCGCGGCCACGACCCCCGAGGACCTCGCTGCGGCCGCGCCCAGTGTTCCCAAGGAGGTCCGTGCCGAGATCGCGGCACTCGACCCGACACTGGACCAAGACGTGGCTGATTGGTTCGACGAGTCCTCGCCGCGGCCCAAGGTGCACCTGCTCGGTCCGGTGTCGGTCAGTGCACGTGACGGTGGCGACCCCGCGGCGATCGACAACGCCGGGGGCACCGTCTCCTTCATCGCCTACCTGGCCGTCCAAGACCATGGGGTAACCGGGGAGCGGGCCGCCGTCGCGTGCGGGTGGAAGACGCAGAAGACGGTGCAGAACCGTGCCACCAACGCCCGCTTCCTGTTGGGCACCCGACCCGACGGCAGCGACTGGCTGCCGGACGCGAGCATGAGCGCCGGGGCCCGGCGAGGCACCAGCCCCACCTACGAGCTCGTGCGGGGGACCGGCGGGGTCCTGAACAGTGCGGACCTGTTCGTGCGGCTCAAGCACCGCGCCGAGCGCCGCGGTGACGAGGGCTGTGAGGAGGACCTGGTGACCGCGCTGTCGTTGGTGACTGGGGCACCATTCGAGGCGGCCACCGAGCACCGGTTCAAGTGGCTCTTCAAGCCGGGGCAGCAGCGGTGGGACGAGATCCTGGTGGGAGCCATCCACGACGCGGCCCACATCTTGGCGACGCGGGCGGTCACGGCTGGCCGGACCGACCTGGTCAGGGTGGCCTGCGACGCAGCCCGTAAGGCCAGCCCTCACAGTGACATCGCGTGGCTCGACGAGGCCGCCGCCACGGAAGCCGAGAGCGGTCGTGACGCCGCTGGCGAGCTCATCCGCGAGCAGGTCCTCGACCGGTACGACGAGGACCTCCCGCCGCGCTCGGAGGCCGTCGTGGAACAGCGCGAGTGGGGTGCCACCGGGTAGCTCGCCGCAGGCTCCGGATAGGGCCCTCGAGGGCGGCTTCGGCCCTGTCTCACCTGGATGGTGGGACAGGGCCGAAGCCCGTTTTGGGGTCGTCCACGGGGTGTCCGCAACCGGTGCGGACGAACTTTTTTGACTTTTTCTCCGAGGGGCCTGGTGAGGCCGCCTCACCGGCTCTGACCTGCGGTTTTGCAACTTGGTGAGCGGGTTGGTGAGCGGTCATCGGGCCGGTCGGCGGGTGGGGTGAGCGCTGTGGTGAGCGAGGTGGTGAGGGGTCGGTTCTGCAGTAGGCGCGTCCTGATCGCCTCTCTCGGAGGACCGCCATGTCGGCCAATCACCCCGCCCACGAAGTCACCATCGGCGCCGCAACTCGCACCACGGCTCCTGGCCCGTCCTGGAGCGACGCCCACCACCAGCGCCGCAGGGCACAAAGCGCGCTGGCCACTTCGGTCATCAGCAGCCTGGAGCGCTCCGGGAAGTGGGCCGAGTGGCAGCAGGTCGAACCCCGTCTGGCCGGGTTCACCAGCCTCGAGGAGGCCCGGGAAGGGTGGCGTCGACGCGATGAGCGCTGCTACCAAGTCGTCGCCGGCCTGACCGCCCTCGGGTCCCACCGCGGAGGCGATGACGACGACGCCGCGCTGGCCGTGGCGGTGCTGCTCGAGGAGGGCGTAAACCGGGTGGCGATGACCCTGACCGACGTGTGCGAGATCGACGACGTCAACGCCACGGTGTGGGAGGAGGTCAAGGGCGCCGAGCCGCAGATGGGCTGCCACGCCGCCACGTACCTGCTGCGACGCGCCCGGCAGCGCCTCAGCCGCCCGGCCGCCGGAATGGTCTCCCGGGTCGACACGACGTCTCTGGAAGCGCGGTCCGAGCGGATGAACTCGTTGGGGATCGGCAGCGATCCCGGGTCGGGCCCGGTCAACCTGGTCCGCGACGCGGTCCTCACGGTCCCGGAGGTCGAGGACCCGGTCGAGGACCTGGCCGATCTGCTCACCTGGGCGCGCGAGGTCGGCGTCATCGACACCGACGAGATCGACCTGCTCGTCGAGCTCCTCGCCGCCGAGAACGACGGCATGCCCCGTGAGGAGGCTCAGCGGGTCGTCGGCGAGCGCCACGGCGTCGCGATGCGGACGATCCGACGCCGACGCGACCGCACCGCCGCGCGGCTGCGCGACGCCGCCCCGAAGTACCTGGCCGCCATCGCCTGAACACCTCAGTCTGCATTCTCGAAGAATTTCCCGCGCCCTGTCCGATCCGGACAGGGCGCGGTTGCTTCTCCAAACATGAGCGAGCAGGCACACACCGCAGTCACCGTCTCCGAGCCGACCCCCGAGGTCGTCGCGCAGCTGCTGGACGTGGTGGCCGACCACAGCGTCGACCACGCGCTGTCCGACATCGAGCGGATGGTTGCGCGCCTGCGCGCCGACGCCGAGGAGGCCGCGGAGGCACGCGAAGTGCTCCGCAACACCCCTGCCGCCGTTCTCCGTGAGGCGCTGCGGCTCCGGGCGGCGGCACGGATCGAGGCGGCCCGATGAGCACCAGCACCGTGCCCCGCTACTCCACGCGTGAGCTCCAGGCCGCGGCTGCCGCACTGGCAGCCGGCACGTTCTCCACCACGTCCACGCGAACCGCGACAGCGGACGCGGCCGAGGACCAGGACTCGCAGGCGATCGCGGCGCCGCCGGCAGCGGCCGAGGATCGGGGCCGGGCCCCCCGAGGCACCGACCGCACGCCGGACGAGGCCGTCGCGGCGACGGGGGCGCTGGTGCGGGTGCGTGCCGCCAACGCTGGCGCCGGGGCCTCGACGATCGCCCTGGCCCTGGCCGATGCCGCAGACGCCGCAGGTATCCGCACCCGCGTGCTTGATACCGCAGCTCCGGCCTGGTCGGGACTGCTGGGCGCCACTGTCACCGAACTCGGCGCCGCCGAGGGCTGGCGCCGCGGCCGCCGCGGCGACGGTGTGCTGATCGACCGTGTCGAGGACCCGGTAAGAGTCCTTGGCGAGGTGCCCCGCCCGCGGTCGGTGGATGGCGTCGACCTAACGGTTCTGGACGCCGGCTGGTCCATGCGTGAGCTCGCCGCTTCCGGGGCGGGCTCTTGGGTCGCCACGACGCCGGCACGCGCAGAGGTCCTGGTGACCCGGCCGCACGGTCTGGCATTGAGCCAGACCGAGGCGGCGCTGGCCGACGTCGAGGACCAGCTCGGCCGCGACGGGGTCGTGGTCGTCGTCGTGGGTGCAGCCCGCTGGAGCGATCGCGAGTTCGCGGCCGCCGGCCGGCTGCTGCGCACAGCGCGCCAGCAGGAGGCCGTCCTGTTCATGCCGTTGCTACCCGCCAAGGCCCTGCCGGGCCTGGGCCCTGACCCGCTGCCCAAGCAGCTCACAAGCCCCTCTCAGCGCCTGCTGGAGCGGATCACCACCATCACCGGCCCGCTGACCGCGAACCGGACGTGAAAGGAAAGAGAGAAGAAGATGATCATCGAGACCATCTCGGAGGTCGCCACCCAGATCGCGGCCGCGGGACACATCAGGGCCGAGGGTGTCGGCGACGTCTGCGCCCAGGCCCCGACCGGCGTCAAGCCGTACGTCAACGACATCCTCGGCTGGGTCAAGTACGGCGTGATCGCCATCATCATCGGCGCCGGCTTCGCCTCGTCGGGCGCACTGATCGTGGGGAAGTTCGGCCAGATGGGCCGGGCCGCTCAGATCGGCGCCTCGGGGCTGTTCTGGACCGTGATCGGCGCGATCGCGTTCGTCTGCATCTACGCCATCCTCAACGGCATCGTCGGGAACGGCTGCTGACATGTTCGACCGGACCCGACACGTCTACCAGGCAAAGCTGGTTGACCCCGACACCGAGTGGACCCGCCGCAGGCTGCAGATCCTGCTGGGGATCGCTGCCGTCGTCGTCCTCGCCATGGCGGCGGGCGGCGTGTGGTCGGTGGTCAGCATGCTCACCGGCTCGTCATCCGGAGACGGAACCGGGTCCGATTCGGCTGTGTCCGCCCAGGACCAGCTCGCCGACAAGCAGTTGCCCGACGCGCCCCTGGAGGCCGCGCAGCCCGGAAGCCTGTCGTCGGGCGAGACCGGCACGATCGAGATTCCGGCACCAATGGAGGTGGGGGAGGTCGGTGTTGCGACCGGGTTCCCGCACACCCCGGAGGGCGCTCTGGCCCAACTCGCCGCGATCGACACGACCGCGCTGACGTCGGCGTCGGTCCGAGTGGCCCAGGAGGTCATCACTGCGTGGTCCGCACCCGGCGGTCCGACGGCCGAGAGCTGGTCGGGTGTGCAGGGCCTGGCCGCGCTCCTGGAGTCGGCCGGAATGTCCTCGGACGCCCAGAACACCATCACGATCGGCGCAGAGCCGAAGATGGGCTTCATCAAGGGCACGGTCGGTGACGACTTCGTCATCCCGTGCATCGACTTCATCATCACCGCCACTACCGCGTCGGGCCGGCCACAGCAGGTCGCGGCAGCCGACTGCCAGCGCATGGTGTGGCAGGACGACCGTTGGGTGATTGGCGAGGGCGAGGAGCCGGCGCCGGCGCCGTCGCTGTGGCCCGGCTCCCAGGCCTCGTTCGACGCCGGCTACCAGTGGCTGGAGGTGCCGCAGTCATGAGCACGCAGACCATTGCGGGCATCGTCCCGATGATCGATCTCAACCCCTTGAACTGGCTCGGAGACAAGGCCAAGGAGGGCCTGGCCGACGGCTTCACCTCGATGATGATGTCCATCTGGTCAGGCGCACTGTGGCTGCTCAAGACCGCGTTCGGACTGATCGACAACTTCACCCCCAACGTCGCCGACCCCGACCTGGCCAAGCTCTACTCCGTCACCTTGTGGATCGCCCTGGTGATCGCCCTGGTGATGGCGTTCGGCCAGATCGGGCTGGCGGTCCTCCGGCAGGACGGCCGCGGTTTCGGCACCTTGGCCGCGGGAGTGGTCCAGTACGGCGCAGTCCTGTCCTGCTGGATCACCGTGAGTGCGGGATTCATCGCCGCCGCGTCCGGGCTTACCAAGGGCATCTTGGACACCCTGCTCGGCGTGGACAGCTTCTCCGGCTACGCGGCCGGCGACGGGTTCGTCGACCGCGTCTCGGGCACGACACAGGCAGCCACGCTCGGGATCTGTGCGCTGTTCATCCTGATCCCGGCGTCCTTTGGTCACATGGTGATCATGATGGTGCGCTCGGCGGCGCTGCTGATCCTGGTGGCCACCATGCCGATGTCGGCGGCGGGAGCGTTGTCGGAGGGCACCAAGTCGTGGATGTGGAAGTCGATCCGCTGGTTCATGGCCTGCGTGCTGATGGAGCCGCTCCTGGCGCTGGTGGTGGGGATGGGCACACAGTTCGCGTGGGCCGGCATGCCCGACGGCCAGGAGCAGGGCCTCGGCGACAATCCGCTGCACTTCAGTTCGACGTCAGAGAACATCGGCATGTCAGTGGTCGGGTCGATCATCATGCTGGTGGCCTGCTTCATGCCGCTGGTGTTGTTCCGGATGCTGGCCTTCGTAGACCCCGGCACCGCGTCGGGTGCCTCGTTCCGCTCGACGATGGACGCCAACGGCGGCGTCGCCGGACTGTTGAAGGGCAAGGGCGCAGGCGCCCAGGCGTCCGGATCCGGTGCCGCGAGCGAGACCGCCTCGGACGGCCGCACGACCTCGGAGAACGGTGCTGATGCCGAGACCGCGAACAGGTTCCAGTCCTCGGGGTTCAAGAAGTTCGGCGGCAAGGTCGGCGGGGTCGTCGGTGGTGCCATGGAGAAGACCGGGAAGGTCGCCCAGGCCGGCGCCTCGATGAGTGTCGACGTGCTCGGCCAGGCCGGCATCGGCAACCAGGGCTACTACCCGACCGACCACACCCCCAAGCAGAAGCGTCAAGGACAGCACGGCCAGCAGCGCCGGCCGTTCAACGACACCAACGGCGACGGCGTCGCCAACGACATCCCACCCGAGGCCCAGGCCGCAGTCGAGGACGGAGCGTTCGTCGCATGAGCGTCTACGGAGCATCCGCAACCCGTGACCGGCAGGCCTGGCTCTTCGGACTCACCGGACCCCAGTTCTTCCTGGTGCTGGCCGCCGGGTTCCCGACCTGGATGGCGATCGCCATCGGGCAGTGGCTCGCGCTGCTGGGCCTCGTCCCGATGTGGGGCCTGGTTGCGCTACTGACCTGCCTACCGATCCGAGGCCACTCGGCATTCCAGTGGATCGGCGTCCTGTTCCGGCACCTGGTCGGCGCGGCGTTCGGCTGGTCCCGGTTCCAGTCCAAGGCCGCCGCCGGCGACCTCGACCTCGGCGACGAGGACGACGAGGACGACGGCGAGGCAGGCGAGGCGGACCTGCCCGGCATCCTGTCCAGCATCCAGATCCACGACGGCCCGCCGATGACCGGGCAGACCGCACGCCCCGCGATCATCCAGAACCACGCAACCCGCACGTGGGCGGCCACCGCGCGGGTCGTCCACCCGGGCATCGGGATGAGCGACGACGCGGACCGGTTCCGCATGGGCGCCGGCCTCACCGAAATGATGGAGGCCGCAACCGCTGGCAACCAGATCGACCTGGTCGTGGTGCAGGTCCGCACCATCCCCGACGACGGCACCGAGCGCGACGAGTGGGTGCGTCACAACGCGAGACCCGACGAGCCGGAGGTTTCGGCCCGGGTCAATGCCCAACTGGAGGCGATGACTGCCGGCGCGGCGGTGCGCCGCGAGGCGTTCGTGACAGTGGTGGTTCGAGAAGACGTCATCAACAAGGACGCCAAGCGCGCCGGGCGCGGCGTGATGGGCCGGGCGAGGATCCTGTACTCGGTGCTGGCCGAGGTCGAGGCCCGGCTGACCGGGTCGATCGGCTGCACGCGGGTGAACTGGCTCGATAGCTCCGAGCTCGCCGTGGCGATCCGCACCGGCTTCGAGCCCGGTGATGCGCCCGCGCTCGCGGACGCGGCGATCCATCACCGTGACGACCCGTCGATCGCGGCCGGTGTCCCGCTTGGCGCCGCTGGTCCCACGAACGCGTCGACCGCGATGCGGTCCTACCGGCACGGCGAGTGGGAGTCGATCTCCTCCACGATCCTTCTGCCCCGCAAGGGCGCCCGGATGGGCGCACTGGCGCGGGTACTGGTCCCCTCCCAGCCCGGCGAACGGCGCGCACTGACGGTGTTCTACCGGCCGGTCTCGCAGCAGGCGGCGGACAGGTCCACCGGCCGGGCGCAGATGTCAGCGTTGATGGCCGGCACGCTGCGTGAGAAGGCTGGCAAGGTCGAGCGGGCCAAGGACCGCCAGTCGGTCGGCAAGCTGCACGAGCGTGACGAGAAGCTCGAGATGGGTCGCTCGCTGGTCAAGGTGTCCTCGGCGGTCTCAGTCACGGTTCCGGCCGGGTGGAACGTCCAGGACTTCGGCCGTCGTCTCGACGCCTCGATCCGTATCAGCGGCTTCACCCCACTCCCCCTGGACGGGGCACACGACGCGGCCTTCGCCGTGTCCGCGATCCCCCTGGGGGCAGGCATACCGAAGAAGCGGCGCTAACCCGAGAAGCGTCGCAGTTCGGCCCCGGCCTGAAACAGCCCGGTCGTCAGATGTCCGATCTGGCGGCCGGGCTGTTGCTTCTCCGGGCACAACCCCACCCGCATGAGAAACGGAGATCCCCGTATGAGCACCAATGATGGCTTCACGGTCTCCTCATCGCCGTCGGGTCCGCAGAACGTCAACCGCCGCATGGCGCGAGAACTTTGCCGCAACACCACCTGGTTGCTGGCCGCGGCCGCGCTCGGTTACGCAGTGGCCTGGCATACGTTCCCGTCCGCAGACACCGGCCTGGCTGATACCGCCGTCAGCCTCGTGCCGCTGATCCCGCTGATGTTCGGCGTGATGTGGCTGTCCCTGCTGGGCCTGCCTGTCACCGTGCTGCTGGTTCGCACGCTCGGAGTCCGGTCCGGCGACTGGCGGAAGGCGCTCGGGTACGCGGCCCTGGCGAGTGTCGTTGCCCTGGCCATGGTCGCCGGGGCCGTCACCGTCTTGACGTCCGTCCTCGAGCCGCTGTGGAGCCGCTGGCCCCACTGAGGCACATCGGATTCAAAGAGCCCGGCCACCAGATGTCCGATCTGAGGGCCGGGCTGTTGCTTCTCCGGGCATGGAGCACCAATCCGCCCTGTCGAAGGAGTCACCCGTGTTGCCGCGATCGAGTAACCGCACCCGGACGTCACGACCGCCGCTGGTTGGTCGCCTGCACGAGATGGCGACCACGCGCGTGCCCACCGCGCCCGCGTCGCAGATGTGGTGGCAGCCTCCGCGCCTGGCCGGCCAGGCGCTGATCCAAAGCCGGCAGACGACGGTGCTGAGCCCATTGGGCCAGCACCGCAAGAGCGCCGTCTCCGTATCGAACAGTTGGCTGCGGCAGGACGGCAGCAAGACCGCACTGATGCGGTGGCTCTGCATGGACGCGCTGCGGTTCTCGGGACGGCCCGTGGTGGTCCTCGACGAGGCTGCGGCCTTCGAGCCGTTCGACTTCTCCACGGTCAGCGACGTGACGATCAATCCGCTCGCGTTGGGGTCTGCGACCTCGAGCTCACCGCACCACGACACAGGGGAGTGGTGAGCGTGGTCGCGACCAAGACCCGTGCTCGTGGCGGGTCGAAGAACGCGCGTCCGGCGTCGCGGACGATCGACGACCTGTTGTCGGACTTCGGGACCACGATGCCGCGGAAGTCGGCGCCGGTCGCAGAGCCGCCGGCGGAGAAGCTGTTCCCCGGCTCGGTCAAGGCCAACGGCGTACGCCGGATGGGACATGGGTGGGCTCCCACGATGCCGCCGCTGGCCGGCTACCAGATGACATCTGAGGAGACCCCAGTCCTGTGGCCGCTGATCTCCGGTGACGGACTCCCTCCCTGGGGCGCGGAGATGGGCTACGACGTGCTCTCGGGTGGCAAGTTTTACTGCGACCCGATGGGCTGGGTGCTCGACGACTCGATCCCGGTCACCAACCCCAACATCTTCATCTTCGGCAAGCCCGGCCGCGGCAAGTCCGCGACCGTCAAGGCGTTCATGCTCCGGATGATCCGCTACGGCTACCGGTCGCTGGTGCTCGGCGACGTCAAGGACGAGTACGAGGACCTGGCCCGGTTCCTCGGCGTCGACCCGTTCCGCATCGGCCCCGGTCTCGCGGGCAGGATCAACCCGCTCGACCTCGGCCCTCTCGGCGTGGACTGGGAGAAGCAGTCCCGCGAGGAGCAGCACCGCCGCGCGAACGTGATCTTCAACCGATGGCTGTTCCTGATCCGGGGCCTGATCGGCTCCCAGGGCGTGACGTTCACCCCGACCGAGGAGCGGGTCATCAACAAGGTGCTGCGGCACCTGACCGGATGGTCTGTGGGTGCCTCCCGGCTCAAGCCGGTCACCATCCCGCAGGTCTGGGCCGCACTGGATTCGCCCACCAAGGAGCTGGTCGACGACTGCCGCTACGAGAGCCCGCAGGCGTTCTACAACGGCACCCGGCCGCTGCGCGACGCGCTGGGTGCCCTCTGCGAAGGATCGCTGCAGGGCATGTTCGACACCGAGTCGACCTTCAACCCCGACTGGCGTGCACCGATCCAGACGCTGTCGCTGCGCTCGCTGCACGAGACCGGCAACAAGGTCGCCGTGGGCATCGCGCTGATGTGCCTCAACTCCTGGGGTCAGGGCATGCGCGAAACCGCCTCGGCGGGCGATCGGCGGATCGTGCTCCGAGACGAGGCATGGCTGCAGACCCGCCTATCGCTAGACGCGGTGATGGCGCTGGACGCCAACCTGCGGCTCTCCCGCACCGAAGGTGACATCCAGCTGGTGACCTACCACAAGCCGTCCGACCCGCTCTCGGCCGGCGACCAAGGCAGCCAGGCCGCCCAGATCGCCAAGGACCTGCTCAACCTCTCCGACGTCCGGATCCTGATGGGCCAGGACGAGTCGGTCGCCGACGAGCTCGGCCGCCTGATGGGGCTCTCGGAGATGCAGCAGAGCGTCATCACCAACTGGGCGATGCAGGAGAAGGGACGCGCCCTGTGGATGGTCGGCGACCAGCGCTACAAGGTGCAGACGCTGCTGACGCCGCTGGAGCGGCGGCTCACGTACACCAACGACGCGATTGACCCGGCTCTTTAGAAGTTCGCGCGTATTTTGACGGTTCTGCGACGAACCTGAGCATACGCAACGTCCTCGAGCCTGTGCGGACACTCAGGTTCAGAGACGCCGCAACGGGAAGCGTGTGCCGGATCGGGAGCCGTCACCGAGAAGGTCACCGGACAGGTGATCCGGGACCCTTGAGCGGCGGCGAGCGCGCCGGCCAGGCGGCCTCGGAACCCCGTACCAGCCCAGCCGAGCCCTTCCCACTCCATCAGGTCGCGCAAGGCACCGGAGGCACAGTGCTCGGCCTGACGGTGCGGATAGTCGAGGACCACTTCGGCCATGACCTCACCCTGCCTTCATGCGGCTCCATCACTCGCGGAAGCAACGGGAGCGCAGTCCCCATACATTTATGCACGCATGTAACCCGCGGAGGTGCACCTGCGTTCAGATGCGAGGAGGACCGCTCGGCTGCAGAGCGTGGCGTCCTCCCGGATGCCACCATCACGTGCTTGGTCGAGCTCGGCTGCGCCGGCACCGCTGGCGCGGCGGTTGCGCAGAAGGCCGGGCTGTCGCGGGGCGCCCAGCCGCACCATTGCGGGGACCCGCGACCAGTTGGTGGTCGCCGGGTCGAGCATCTGGCGCAGAAACGGCTGCGGCAGGTGCACGAGCAGGCGACTGAGCTGGCGCGCTCTGCGGAACCGCGCGCGGAGGCGAATGCGAGCTGCGCATTGGGCACTTTTGCTCATTGGGTAGGGACGGGCATACTGGGGGCGTGGATCGTGGGTTGCGGGATCTCAAGCGCGAGGCGACTGCGGAGGCGCTGGCCAAGGCGGCGTTCGATCTGACCCGTGAGCGCGGCTTGTCGGGGTTTGTCACTGCGGACGTGGTGGAGCGGGCGGGGTACTCGCGCCGCACCTTCGCGAACCACTTCTCCTGCAAGGAGGAGGCAGTTGCTTCGGTCGCGTTCGGTGGTGTCGAGGACGCGAGTGCGATCCTGACCGGCCTTCCCGCTGATCTGTCCCTGCTCGATGCCCTGCTGGCCGTGATGAGGACGCAGTTCACCGCAGACGCGTTGGTGAGGATGCGCGAGCTGATGGCGATGGCGCGGCAGTACCCAACCCTCGAGCCCTACGTCCTCAGCGTTCAGCAACGCATGCGCCACACCGCCCAGGAGCTCTTGGGGTCCGCAGCAGGGGACCGCTATCCCGCCATCTACGTGCCCCTGCTGTTCGGCGCCGTCTATGGCGCCGTGATGGCCGCCCTCGAGGGGACCCTCGATGTGCACCTCGGCGGTGAGAGCGACCTCAGCTCTACGTCGATGGACTACAGCTCATTCCTCGATATCACATTCGACTACCTGCGCCACGGCTTCTAGACGCCGCCCCACTTGCCCTCAAGGAGCACCAGGCCCATGTCCACTTTCTTGTACCGGCTCGGACGAACTGCGTTCGGCAAACCGTGGCTGTTCATTGCGGGCTGGCTCGCCGCCCTCGCAGTGGTAGTCGGCGCGGTCGCTATCAATGGGGTGAGCGTCAGCTCGGAGATGAAGATTGAGGGCACCGAGGCCCAGACCGTGCTCGACCGCGTAGCCGACGAGCTCCCCGCCGCCTCGGGGGGCCAGGCCAGTGTGGTCTTCACTGCCCCGGACGGTGAGCGGCTCGACACTCCGGACCGACTTGCGGTGATCAGCGGCACCGTCGGCGACGTCTATGACCTGGAGAAGGTCGTCAACCCCCTGGACGCCGCTCTGGGTACCGGGGAGCAGGGCGGACCGGGCACTCCTCAGGAAGATGCGCCGGCCGATCCCCCAGCCGGGTCGGACCAGGGGCAGGCGCCTTCCTACCAGCCGCTGGTGGTGGACGGGACCCCGGTGCCCGGCGTGCTGGTGTCCACGGACGGGCAGGTCGCGCTGTTCCAGTTCCAGTTCACAGTCGCCTCGACCTCGTTGACAGCTGACGACGTCACCTCGGTGGTCGAGGTGGTGGAGCGTGCCGAGGAGGGAACGGGGATCACCGTGCTCCCGAGCGACTCGCTCAAGGCCATCGAGATCCCGGTCGGAATCGGCGAGGTCGTCGGTCTCGCCGTCGCCGCCCTGGTGCTGGTGCTCACCCTGGGCTCGCTGATCGCGGCCGGCCTGCCTCTGATCACCGCACTGGTCGGCGTCGGCATCGGCGTGGGCGGCGCGTACGCGCTCTCGACGGCCGTCGAGATGAACTCCGCCACCCCCGTGCTCGGTCTCATGGTCGGCCTCGCCGTCGGCATCGACTATGCGCTGTTCGTCGTCAACCGGCAGCGACGGCTGATCCTCGACCAAGGCCTGACCGCGCGGGAGGCGGCCGGCAGAGCGGTCGGCACCGCGGGTAGCGCGGTCTTCTTCGCCGGACTGACCGTCCTCATCGCGCTGAGCGCGCTGACCGTCATCGGTATCGCGATGCTGTCCACGATGGCACTGGTCGCGGCTTCCACGGTCGCCCTGGCCGTGCTCATCGCCCTGACCCTGCTGCCCGCACTGCTGGGTCTGGTCGGGGAGCGGATCTGCTCCGACAAGGCCCGAGCCCGACGCCGCGCCAAGGTCGAAGCGGAGTCGCACAGCGTCGCCGACCACTGGGTCAAGGGCGTGATCAGGTTCCGGTGGCCCGTCATCGCGGGCGTGGTCGCGATCCTGGGCGTGATGGCGATCCCCGCGGCCAGCATGAACCTGGGTATCCCAACCGGCGAGACCGCCAACCAGGACACCGCCGCCCGGCAGAGCTACGAGGCCGTCTCCCAGGGCTTCGGCGAGGGATTCAACGGCCCCCTCCTGGTCACCGCAGAGCCCACCGGCACCGCAGGCCGCGTCACACCCGAGCTGACCGCGAAACTCCTCGGGGAGTTCCAGGGCCGAGACGACATCGTGCTAGCCGCCCCCGTTGGCGTCAACGAGGCCGGCGACCTGGCCGTGTTCAGCGTCATCCCCACCTCCGGCCCCAGCGACGAGGCCACCAGCGACCTCGTGAAGTCGCTGCGCGAGCCCGACAACGCGATCGCCCAGGACAACCAGGTGCAACTCGGCGTCACCGGGTTCACCGCCATCGGCATCGACATGTCCGACAAGCTCGCCGACGTCCTACCGCTCTACCTCGGCATCATCATCGTGCTCTCCGTCCTGATCCTGATGCTTGTCTTCCGCTCGGTCGTCGTCCCACTCAAGGCCACCGCCGGCTTCCTGCTCAGCATCCTGGCCACCTTCGGTGCCACCACCGCCGTCTTCCAGTGGGGCTGGCTCAGCAGCCTCTTCGGGTTCGACACCGGCGGCCCGCTGATGAGCTTCATGCCGATCATCGTGACCGGCATCCTCTACGGGCTCGCCATGGACTACGAGGTCTTCCTGGTCTCCTCGATGCGGGAGGCACACATCCACGGCCAGCCGGCCCGCCAGAGCGTCGTGCGCGGGTTCGACCAGGCCAGCCGCGTCGTGGTCGCGGCCGCGATCATCATGGTCGCGGTGTTCTCCGGCTTCATCTTCAGCCACGACATCATGATCAAGCAGATCGGCTTCGCTCTCGCCGCCGGTATCCTCATCGACGCCTTCATCGTCCGGCTGACGCTCGTCCCGGCCCTGATGGCCGTCTTCGACGAGCGAGCATGGTGGCTGCCCCGCTGGCTCGACCGCGTGCTGCCCGACCTCGACATCGAGGGCGACAAGCTGCTGACCATGCTCAACCAGCAGGCCGAAGCAACCGACCGACAAAACATCGAGGTCCGCAACTGAGCGAACCGAAGCATCCAGAGCCGGACTTCTGGGGAACGCCCAGGACCCCCCGCCGGCAATCGGACCAGCGCTCCCGTATTCCCTCCAATTCGCTGGGCAGGAAACGTCGCTGCCTCGGCCATTCGGCGGCTATCACGGCCGGACTGACCTGAGACCCTTCCGCGAGCGTGGCGGAGGTGTAGCGGTCGTCGTCGTCGAGCATCGCCGAACCCCTTAACCGACAGACGTCGGGTCCCGGCTTCGTTCAGGATGGCCCGCCCTCGGATGCGAGGAACTCGACGCACCCAAAGTTACATACATTCGTGCCTGCATGTAAGGTGTGACTGTGTCAGTGCAGGCAAGGCGGCAGGAGGAACGCTCCGCAGCCACCCGTCACGTGCTGTTGGAGGCCACCGTGGCGTGCCTGGTCGACCTGGGCTACACTGGTACCACGAGTGCCGCCGTGGCCGCGAAGGCCGGTCTGTCACGAGGCGCACAGCTGCATCACTTCGGGACCCGAGACCAGTTGGTGGTCGCGGCGGTCGAGTATCTGGCACAGAAGCGCTTGCGGCGAGTACGCGAGGCGTTGGCCGACCTGTCCCCGGCCACGCCTCAAGGGGCGAAGCGTTCTCGGAGTCGGATCGAGCCGCAGGAGGCTGCGCTCGGGCTGTTGGCAGAGGCTCTTTCGGGTCCGCTGTACGCCGCCACCCTGGAACTGTGGGTGGCCGCCCGCTCACACCCCGATCTGCGAGCCCAGTTGATCCCAGCCGAGGAGCGCGTCAACGACGAGCTTGCGCAGATCTGTCGCACCTACGTCACCGACGACCCGGTCACGATCCGGCTCACCCTCGACCTCCTGCTCGGCAGGGGGGTCAGCGGCCTGCTCACCTCCCACCCAGGCCACCGCCAAGAACAGGTCCTCGCCGCCTGGGCCCAACTCCTGAGAGGCCGTCCACCCCATGACTGACCTGCCATCGATGCTTGCCACCTTGGCTGAGAAGTTCCGCCCGCACGCGGAAGGAGTCGACCTGCCGCCCCACCACGAGCGGTGCCTGGGCTGCGGACCCGACAACCCGCACGGCCACCACCTCCAGGTTCGCCGCCATGGGACGGCGTCGTGGCCGAGCACACCTTCGACAACCGGCACATCGGCGCACCCGGCATCACCCACGGCGGCGCAGTCGCCACCGTCATCGACGACCTCTACGGATTCCTGCTCTGCCTGGTCGGAACCCCCGCGGTCACCCGCCAGCTGACGGTCGACTACCGAGCGCCAGTACTGATCGGCGTCCCCTACCGGATGGAGGCACGCGTGACGAATCAAGAGGGCCGCAAACTGTTCCTCGCCGCCAGCCTGACCGACCGCGACGGATCTCTGGTCGGAACATCAACGGCCGTGTTCCTCACCGTCGGCGTCGACCACTTCACCCGGGGCACGCAGTGACCGCAGCATCGGGCGGGTGAACAACGCACCACACCGTCGCCCGAAGCGAACAGCGGGACCCGCTGCCCGTCAACGCAAGGATGGTTCCTCATGCTTCACAACGCTCTCCCGCTCTGGGCGGTACGCGCGCTCGCGGCCCTCGTCGCGCTGGTCCTCCTCGTCCTGACCCTCGGACTCGCCCTGCTCATCCCCCACATCCCGGCCCTCGCCAAGGCCGCCACCCACATGCCCGAAACCCTCGAGGTCGTCGACCGGGCCCCCGACACCCTCGACCAAGTCCAGCGGATCGACCGCAACGTCAAGAAGGTCACCCCGCCGGTCGTCAGAGCGACGAAAGACCTGTCGCTTGTCGCGCCGCACATCGAGACCCTCGCCGGCCAGGTCGACCGACTTCTGCACGACCTCGAGACGCTGCAACGCACCTCCAAACCCCTCGGCGAGGCCGCACCCAAACTCGCGCGACTGTCCGGCCAGCTCGGCGACCTCCAGACCTCCCTGCGCCGGCTCGACGGTCGCCTCGCCGGCCTCGACCAAAGCCTCGTCGAACCATTGGACAAGATGGAACGGCCGCTGCGCAGGCTCGCCTCCACCACCGGACCACTGCCCGGAAGTCTGGACCGGCTCAACCGAAGCACCGCCGTCCTCGAAGAACTCCCCGGCTACTTCGAGAACCTTCAACGGACCCTGCGGAGAGTGGAGCGGCACGTGCGTAACCTCGACGAGAAGACCGGCCCCAACATCCGCTGACCGAATGGGACCTCAACACCACGATCCGTAGTCTCCGGACACGCCCAGGCGGTTCACAGTGACGCGCTCGATGCAGGTGAACCGTCAGCCGGCCCCGCACCGGGGCATGCTGGACTGCGAGGAGCACGGAAACCGCGGCCATCGGCCCCCCCGCGCGTGCGGGGCTCGCTCCCTTCCTCCACGCCTCGTAACCCATCGCGCAATCGGCCGCCGCCATACTCATCTGAGAGACGGCATGATTGTCGTAAGTGAGTAGCGCAGCAACACGGTGCCGGCCTTGTCACCTCAGCACGGCCGGTGATCTGGGCAGCGGACTGGATGCCGATGGCCAGACGCTGCGGCCTGCGCCGCTCCAGGCATCCACGGAGGGTCACAGACGTAGGGGACGGATCGGGGCGAAGACCACCGAGGGGTCGGCGAGCCACTCCTCCGTGGCCATCACATCGACGTAGAGCTCGATCTCGTGCCCATCGGGGTCGGCGATGTAGAGCGAGTGGGTGACCGTGTGGTCGCTGGCCCCCTGGATCTGCACCCCGTGCTCGGTCAGGTGACGCACGACCTCGCGCAGGTCGTCGTCGTCGTCGCCGACCTTGAGGCCGAAGTGGTACAGGCCCACACGGTGCCCCGGGGGCATCGGCGCCGCGGCCGGGCCCACCTCGATGAGCAGCAGCTCGTGGTGGGTGCGTCCGGAGGAGAACGCCGCCGCGGGGACCGGCAGGGGGACCTCCCCGCGGATCTCGTTCCACCCGAGCACGTCTCGGTAGAACCGCCGTGAGCGCTCCAGGTCGCGGACGTAGAGCACCAGGTGGCCGAGCTCGTGGATGCGCATGATGGATGACTCCGATCTTTGTTCGACTGGTCCGGACCCGAGTGGCCCGGATGCCGAGCACGTCGGCGCTCTGTCAGTACGGCTGGTCAGGCCGGGGGGTTGGTGGCGTACTCGAAGGCGGCGGTCACGATCTGGGAGACCAGCTCTGCCTCCTCCTCGTCGCGGGGTGCGTAGATCATCACCGCGCCCGAGGTGATCAGGCCGCGGCGGGCGATCGGGTGTTGCTCTGCCCAGCCTGTCTCGATTACGCGGGAGGCGACGTCGGGCGGCAGCACCAGGTGCAGTGAGTGGTCCGGGGCGGGGTGCAGGTGAGCGAACTCGGTGCCGATCATGAAGGCCTCGGGCGGGCCCTGCGCGGCGTCTTCCGGCAGGGTCAGGGCGCGCGCTCCCGGGACCGAGATCATGCTGGGGCGCCAGACCACGTCCGGCAGCTGGGCGAGCCGCTCCTCCAGGAGGCGGCGCGGCCGATCGTCGTCCGGTTGTTGATCGAGCTGAGTGTGCGGATTGCTCGGGGTAGTGCGCGGCCTGGCGCCGCCGCGGGCGGGCAGGTCGACCAGCAAGCCGGTCACAGCGTGAACACCGGGCCGAGCACGAGCAGGCCGAGCTCGTCGCCCGCGGAGGCGAAGAACGCGAACAGGGCGAGCGCGGCACCCGCGAGGGACAGGTCCTTGAGGAACTGGGTCTGCTCGTTGGCCTTGCTCGCCGGGTCGGTCTCGCGCCAGAAGCCGTGCATCAGCACCGCCGTCGGCACCAGGAAGGCGACCAGCAGCAGGGCACCGAGGTCGGGCCAGACCCCGACGGCCACCATGAGGCCGCCCAGGATGCTCACCGCACCAGAGAAGGGCACCATCAACCCGGCGGCCGGCACACCCTTGCTCGCCACGTAGCCGGTCATCATCTCCCGCTGGCTGAAGTGGCCCATCCCGGCGCCCAGGAACAGTAGCGCGAAAAGGATCCGGCCGATGAGGACCAGAGCGTCCATGAGAGCTCCTCGTGTGCGAAGTAGACACTTACTCTTTGTAAGTGACTCTAGGAGTATCATTCCGGGAACGGCGTTGGCAAGAGTCAAGGTCCGGCGACTCGTCGGCCGCGGAGGTTGTCTGCATGGACGAGACACAGGGCTACTGTCCGGTTTTCCACCGCGCGGTCGAGCTGATCGGGCGGCGCTGGAACGGCCCGATCATCCGCGCACTCCTCGACGGAGCCGACCGCTTCGGCGAGATCCGCTCAAGAATCCCCGGGCTCACCGATCGGCTCCTCGCCCAGCGGCTCCGCGAGCTCGAGCGCGAGGGCGTGGTGGAACGCGCCTCCTCCGCCACCACCGTGCACTACACGCTGACGACCAAGGGCCACTCCCTGGCGCCGGTGATCGAGTCCATAGCCCAATGGGCTGCGGCGTGGGAACCTCCAGGATCGACCAGCTCGGCGCAGGGCCGCAGCGCCGCGGACTCGCGACGCCGGTAAGCAGACCGACCACGAACGCTGTCGCGTCGAGCTCCGCGAGAAGTGGATCCGCTTGCGGGACTCCTCCTCCACCACTCGAGCCACCGGCTCTGGAATCTCCTTGATGTTTCGGGGGGACGCCGCCTGACCTGCATAAACGCGGTGTAGGGCGCCACGTCCCCCCGCCCTTCGACGGTTCGGGGGGACGGATGGGGGGACGCTGAGCCGCCACGCTGCGGCCCGTGACCAGATTCGTCAGCGCCAGATTGTCCGAATCGTGCGCGCTGCGGTTGCTTATCGGTGGCGTGAGGATGTTGCGACAACTCTCGACCGGCGCCGCGCGGTACGTGAAAGCACGGTCATGGCTGGGTGCCAGGCTGGTCTTCGTTCCTCAGGTCGGGGTGCTCGACGGTCTTGAGGTAGCGGGTGGCGCCTTCGACGCTGAGCCCGAAGAGGTCGTAGATGCGGCGTACGTCGCCGCCGGTGGCGTGGATCTCGTGCAGGATGCGGTCTTCGCGCAGGGCCCGCGGGCGGATGCGGCTTTCCTTCCAGGGAAAGGATGGGCCGCCGGGGACGAGCCGCGGCGCGGTGCGTCGGTTGATGAGCAGGTATGGGTTCGCGGTGGCTGGCCAGGTTCGGTTGCGGTGGTCAAGCCAGGCACTCAGCCTGGCCCGAACGGGTGCTGCGAGCGGGATGTCGCGGCCGCCGAGGTGGAGGCGACCGTCGACGATGTCGGTCAGCTGCAGCTCCCCGACCTGCTTGCCGGTCAGTCCGTGGAAGGCCACCAGAGCGACGGCGAGCGCGACGGCCGGGTTCGGCGAGTCCAGTTCGGCCCGGATCACTGCGGGGTCAAGCGGCAGCGGAAGGTTCGTGGCGACACGGGTGAGGTCGATGCCCCTCATGGGGTTGGTGAAGACGAGTCGGCGGCCTTTGAGGATCTTGAACAGCGACATCAGCCCGTTCTCGGCGAAGTGGCGGTGGCTGGTGCCGGTCGGCAGGGCCGCGAGGGCGGCCAGGATGTCGTCCTTGCTGATCTCGGCGAACGACTGGCGCCCGGCTTCGACCCACGTCTGCACGACGGGCACGAGGCCCTGGATGTGGAGCTCGACGGTCTCGGGTTCGCGAGGCAGCTGGCGTGGCGCTTGTCGGGATCCGCCGAGCATGACCTGGAGCCACAGTTGGAGGTGTTCCCGCATGGTGTCCGGGAGGGCGCCGGATTCGATGAACTTGGCGTTGAAGTACCGCTCGACCCGGGTTGGGACGTCCTCGATCAGCAGGTCGGCTTCGGCGAGGACGTCGAGGGTGGAGGTGATGGTGCCGTCGTAGCGGCGCAAGCACACGACGTCACTGGCGCGGACCTTCGCGGTGGGAGTAGGTCGCAGGATCTGCAGCAGCCGCAGGGACTGGATCACGGCATTGCGCTGCCTGACGCTCCAGCCATAGCGGCGGGCGTGGTTGGCGACGATGGCCGCGCAGTACCGGGTCAGTTCGCTGTCCTCCACCAGGAGGCGTTGGCGCAGCACGTCGGGGTCGGGGTCCATCTCAAACAGGGCCAGCTGCTCAAGCGCGTGATCGTTGAACCTGGTGCCTGGCTGGTAGGGCAGCTGGTTCTTGTTCTTCTTCGACCAACGGCCAGCCCAGCTGACGTAGTCAGGCACCGGTGTCACGCGTCGCTTGAAGACCATGTTGGCGAAGAACAGCTGCTGGCTGTCCTTGTTCCCCGCGGCGACATCGGGTGCCCGCCCGGGTTTCTGTTCGAGGCGGGCATTCTCGAGGCAGAGGCGACAGGCTGGTCGGTCGCTGACGTGGCTGGCGCGGCCGCAGTGGGCGCAGGTGCCCTTCGGGTAGTGGCTCTGCCACCAGCGGCAGGACCAGCAGGTCCAGTTGTGGCGGGGGTAGACGCCCCAGGCCAGGCAGCCCTTGCAGGATCCGATGTGCTCGGGGCTGCGGGGATGACACCGGCTGCACAGCCCCTGACTGAAGTAGTCGGTCCGGGCGCGGCAGCGGTTGCACGGTGGAGCGGCGAACGGGCCGCCGGGCAGGCATTGATAGCAGAAGTCGACTCTGGGGCTGGTCCACGCGACGCGGTTGCTCTGGCAGGCGTTGCACTTGGGCGGCAGCCGCAACGCCGCGTTGGGGCCGGGCGCGGGCATGCGGTGCTCGTCGTGTCCGTGGGCGATGGGGGTGCGGGCTACAGCGGCGGGGTCGAGCGGAGCTTGCCGAGCCGCGGGGTGACCGCCGGTGGCGTGCCGCCGTTGCCGTTCGGATCGCCATCCCCGTTTCCGCCGTTGGCGGCGTCGGTGTTGCGGGGACGGCGCGCAGCGACCTTGTCCGGCTCGGGTGTCATCAGGTCGTTCGGGGTGCATTCGAGCACGGCGCACAGGACGTCGAGCTCTTCGAGGCGCATCGTCGGCGGGGTCCCGGCCCACCACGACGACATCTTCCCGGCGGAGATCTCGAGCCCGGCATCTGCCAGCATCCGCCGAAGTTCTGCGGACTTCCAGATCCCTCGTTCGGCGGCCCGCAGCCGCAAGCTCCACTGCATCTGGATCCTCTCCTTCGATTCGGTTGGGTCAGTCGGTACGGAGGCCCAGGCGGGCCTCGACGCGGTCGCTCGCGCTGTTCCACGCGCGCTCGATGTGATCGCTGCGGACGTGGAGGTAGCCCGAGGTCGTGGCCAGCCACTGGTGGCCAAGGAGCTCCTGGAGCGCCTTGATGTCCATCCCGGCCGCGTACAGCGACGATGCGCAGTAGTGCCGCAGCACGTGTGGCGTCATTCGCCCCGACCACGCCGGCAACCACTCGTCGACCTGGATCCCCAGGGCGCGGCGCAGCGCGTTCGCACCGACACGTCCACAGCGGTCCAAGTCCCTGTCGAACCGCTCAGAGGGCAGCAGTGGCGCGTCCGGGTCGGCCCAATCCTCGCCGTACTGCGGACGGACCTCGGCCAGCCACCAGTCGATCAACTGGTTCGCGCCGTTGATTCCGGGCACCAGCCGCGGCTTCGGTCCGCGGCCGCCCGAGCCCTTGCCGTGGCGGACGTGGAGCTTGCCGAACTCACCCAGATCGGGGCGCCAGTCGCGGATGTCGAGCATGACGGTCTCGTTGATACGCAGCCCGAGTCGGCGCCACAGCGAGGCGGCGAAGTAGTCGCGGGCCGCGGGAAGGTACTTGCGTGCCTGGGTGACCGACCCGCGCCAGGCGGTGAACAGCGAGTCGATCTCCTCATCCGACGGCGGAACCCGGACCTTGCCCAGCGATGCCCCGGACTGGCGATTGAACTCATCGATCGGCTGCTCGACCAAGACACCGGTCGTGCGGCGGATCGCGCCCTCGTAGCGGGCGATCACGAACTCGTAGAAGCCCGCCAGCGCGCCGGCCTTGCCGGCCCGGGTCGACACGCTGAGCCCCATCCGCCGCTGCTGGGCCAAGAACGCGTCCGCGTCCGCACAGGTGGCCTCCCACAGCGGAGTCGACAGCGAGCGAGCGAACTCGATGACGATTGCCCGCGTCCCGCCGATGTGGCGGTCAGTCAGACCTGCCGCCGACATCGCCAGCGCGTACTGGTCCACCAGCTCCTGCTCGAAGTCCTGGGCCGCCTGCGCACCTATAAGTGCCGGATCAACAGCGCTGCCGCCCGGCAACGCCACCAAACCCATCAGTCACCGACTTCAAGGGAAGCGATCATGCATCGATGCTACAGCCAAACCGTCGTTCGAGGTGACGCTTTGTCAATTCAGGCCCGTTGGAGAGCTGAACCGACGCCACCTGCACAAACGCAGATCGGAGCGCATGGACGCCTGATCGAACCTGAGTTCCTAGAGATTGCGGCGTGAATGTTCGCGGGATTTCTGACGGTTTCGCGGCGAACTTGCACCCGTTCGGCGTCTGTCGGAGGAGGCCGTAAGTCGTGAAGAAGGGCGTACTCCTCGGCCTGCCGCTGGTGATGATCGCGCCGCTGATGCTGCTCATGTTGGGCATGGGAAGCGCGAACATCGAGGCGGTCCGCGCGGCGTGCGCGACCACCGGCAGCTCGGGTACAGGCGGGTCGTTCGGGATCGGCACGCTGAACTGGCGGGGGGCGTCGCACTACAAGAAGAACCCCCATCCGGGTGAGCGGCCATACGGCGAGCGCGTGCCGAACATGGTGACCAAGATCGGCGCCTCCGGTGCCTCGATCATCGGATTCCAGGAGTTCGAGCCGCCGCAGGCAGACGCCTTCCTCAACGTCACCAACGGCGCCTGGGCGATCGTGAAGGGCAGGCGTGGTGGCCCGCACGCGTCGACCGTGAACGCGATCGCCTATCAGCCCTCCGCCTGGAAGCTGGATGAGGTCCGCTACGTGTCGATTCGCTACGGCGGACCGATGATCCAGATCCCGATGGCTCGGTTCACCTCCACCGCTGGCCTTGGGTCGGTCTGGGTGCTCAACACCCACAACCCGGCCGGCGCGGTGGGCGGCACGGACGCGATGCGCGATCAGGCCGTGCGTGCCGAGGCGCAGGCACTTCTGCGGCTGCAGGCCGCCGAGCCCAGCACCCCGTTGTTCCTGACCGGGGACATGAACGACCAGGCTCGGTTCAAGCGGTTGTTCTTGTCTCTGGCGTCGGGCTGGTCGGCTGCCAACCCCAGCAACCACCAGATCGACTGGATCATGGGAAGCCCCGGCGTCACCTTCTCCGGGACCGTCGTCGACCAGAGCACCAACGACGGGGCGCACAAGTACACCGACCATCCGTTCGTCCACTCCCGCGTGCAGCTCGCCGGCTCTGCCCCTGGCCAGCCGGGAGGCAGCGCGCCCGGGCTGGGTGTGATGCCCACCGGCAACGCGGCCACACCGGGTGGGCCGGTGAACGGCACGGTCCTGGTCGCGAACGCGAACATCAAGCTGCGGTCCGGGGCGACACCGGGCATCCGCGCCCTCGCCGGGCCGTCGCCTGACTTCATCACCCTCAACGAGGTCGAGGACGTCCCGCTGTCGCAGATGCGTGCCGCTGCGCCCGGCTACGACGCCTACCGCGAGAAGCAGCCTGCGGACAGGAACGATGCGGGACAGGCCATGGGGAGCGCCATCATGTGGCGCTCCGACACCTGGACGATGCTCGACGGCGGGCGAGTCAAGATCGTCGACGACGACCACACCGTGTTCAAGGGCAAGAACAAGCTGTGGGACCGGTTCGCCGCCTGGGGCATCTTCCAGCGCTCCGACGGCGCGGTCGTCTCCGTCATCGCAACGCACCACATGACCAACGCCTATCGGTTCCCCCGCCAGTGGGGGAACCCGTCGATGAGCCGTGCAGAGCAGTACGGCCTCGGCATGGACTACCTGATCGACCTGGTCGGTGTCCTGGCGCCGTACGGACCGGTGCTGGTCGGTGGCGACATGAACTCCCATCCCAACGACGGACCCAACGCGGCCGCGCCCCGGATGGCGGCGGCCGGCTACCGGTACACCAAGGACTCCGGCGTCATCTACAACTTCTACGCCGCCCCGGTGAAGGTCACCAAGACCTGGGAGATCAGCAGGGCCGCCGTCCACTCCGATCACCCCGCGTTGTTCACACGCATGGCCATGAACGGCGCCGGCCCCGGCAGTCCATCCGGCAACGCACCCGGCGATACGCCGCCTGGCGGAACCACCCCGGCCGGCTGCCCGCCGTGCCCCACCTCCGGGAGCCTCAGCACGGTGCTGCTCCAGCCCGTCGCGGCGACCGGCACCCAGGACGCCGCCAAGGTTGCGGCCTCAGCCGCCTACCAGGCCGGCTTCCGCGGCGAGGACCTAGTCACCGCGGTGGCCATCGCCCGAGTGGAGTCGACCTGGAATCCGAAGGCCACCAACGGGACCCACTTCGGGTTGTGGCAGATCTCCGCGCAACACAAGGGCAAGGTGCCCGGCTGGAACACGAAGGCCGACATCTTCGACCCGCTCCTCAACGCCAAGTACGCCTTCGCGCTCTACTCCGCGCGACCCGGGGCAGGGGAAGCCAAGTTCGCCGACTGGATCCCGTTCGAGAAGGAGGACTACCACCAATACCTCGACGTCGCCCGCCAAGCGGTCGCGGCCACCGGCGGCGGCACCACAAACATCGCCAACACCAGCTGCTCCACCTCACCGATCCAGGTCGCCGGCGAGCTCTCGGCCGCGCTCAAAACCCGCCTCGACGCCATGATGAACACCCCCAACGGCCTATGCGCGCTGTCGTGGACCAGGGGCGCGCCCTGCACGTACGACAACCAGTGCCCCAAGGTCGTCGACGCTCTCTACGGCGGACCCGGTGTCGGACGTGGCTACGGCAACGGGCAGGACGTCGCACGAGGCATCATCAGCGCCGGACTGGCCCAATCCCACGGCACGGGCCTCGACCCGCTCCCGCCCGTGGGCGCCGTGGTCTCCTACAACACCGGAAACGGTGTCGGCCACGTGGCGATCTACGTGGGCGGCGGCAAGATCTTCGGCAACGACTACGGCTGTAGCGCGAAAGGCGTCTACGGCTGCGTCGGCTTCGCCGACGTCCACACACCCGGCGGCTCGGTCACCTGGGCGCTGCCCAAGCAGGCGTTCGACCTCGGCGGGATGCCGGCCGCAGCCGCGTAAGCCGCTACCGAACAGCAGGCGATCGCCACCGAAAGTCGAAATCAGTCGCTCCGCGGTGTCCGATCCACGCCGCCTTGAGTTGCCTTTCCAAGCATGGGCGTACGCATCGGCACCACAGTTGACGGCCAGGCCGCCGGGTTCGACACCAGCAGCGCCCGGCCGCTGCTGCTGGTCGGCGACGTCGGCCGAGGCAAGACCACCACCGCGCGCTACCTCACCCGGTGGTGGCTGGCGAACACCCGGCGGCACGCCCACGTGTACGCCCAAGCGCCCAGCGAATGGGCAGACCTGCGCTGCGAGCCGGCACACCCCGACCAGCTGGACGAACCGATCGGGTGCGACTGCCGTCCGGGAGCCTGTCTGGTCGTGGTCGACGACATGGACCTGCTCGACGACGAACGACTCGCCCTGCTGCCCGTCGGCCGGGCACGCACCGTCCTGACCTCCCACGGCGGCAACAGCCTGGCCGGTCGCGCCCTGCTCGCCACCGACATCGCATGCCTGGGCCTGGTTCGCCCCGAGAACGCGGACCCGGCCGAGGCCGCGGTCCTGGACGGGCAGGGACGCCTGGACTGGCCCATGGGCACGGTCGCAGTCATCCCGGATCTACGGGGGCCGATCGACTTCCCGTGCCACCGCTGGCAGGCACCGGCAGGCGCGTGGATGGCGGCTGCGATGAACCCCACCGCTACTACCTCAAGAGAGGACGCCTCATGAGCATGGAACGGTCCCGGCGCGCCCGGTTCACCAACGTCGCCCCGACGGCGGGAGAGTTCAAGGTGGCCGCCCTCCTGGCCGGCCTGTTCTTCCTTCTGGTCACTCCGCTGGTCGTCCAAGGCGTCGTCGCGGGCGCCACCTCGGGAAACTTCGCGCTACCGAACGAACAGCTGCTCGACGCCTACGGCGGTTTGCTACACGGCCACTTCGGTGCGGGCCTGCCCCGCGGCGTCGCCGCTGCGCTGCCCTCGGATGCGGTGATGTGGGTGCTCACGCTCCTCGGCGAGGTGCTGGTTCTCGGTTGCACCGTCGTCGTCGGGATGTGGATGCGCGACCTGACCGGCGCCGGTTCCCGGCACGGCCTGGCCACCCCGACGCAGGCCGCGGAGGCGCTCGGGGTGCCGCGGCTGCGCAAGAGCGCCGCGGTGATCCGACCCGACCTCTACGCCCGCCCGGGGCGGCGGACCCCCGTCGGCACCAAGTAGCCGGACCCCAGACAGCAGAGAGGAATCCCGACGTGACCACCGCCCTCAAGCATGTGAAGCCCCACGACGTCGGCTGGCGACTCGGCCAGGCCGGACGCAGCGGACCCGAACTGTGGGTGCCCTTCGACCGGACCACCTGCGTCATCGGCCCCCAGGGGTCGGGCAAGACCCTCGACCTTCTGGTGCCTGCACTGCTCGACGCGCCCGGTGCCGCGCTGGTGACCCTTACCAAGCCCGAGGACCTGTTCCTCACCCTGGAGGCCCGCCAGAAGCTCGGCCCCGTTGCCGTGTTGGATCCGTTCAACGCCGCACCCGGCACCCCGGAGCTGGTGTGGGACTGCATCGCGGGCTGCGAGGACGCGATGCTCGCGGAACGGCGGGCGAAGGCGTTCGCGAACGGAACCATCAAGGGCGCCACCTCCCAGTCCTCCGACCAGGCCGCCCGGTTCTACGCCGGCGAGTGCGCGAAGGTCCTTCAGGCGTACTTCCACGCCGCGGCGATCGCCGGCATCAGCCTGGAAGAGGTGCTGATGTGGGTCTCCAGCCCGCGCGAGTACCCGCAGGCCGAGGAGATCCTACGTACCCACCCCGCCGCGGAGCCGCTGTGGGACGGGCTGCTGCGCGGAGCCCTGTACGGCGACGAGAGGACCGCCGGCAACACGATCACGACCGTCCAGCAGGCGATGGCGTTGTTCTTCCAGCGCTCGATCCGGGAGCGCTGCGTTCCCTCCGCGACCCGGCCGGCCACCGACCTCGAGGCCCTCATTCGGGACGGCGGCACGATCTACCTGCTCGGCCGCGACGACCCGTACGCCAGTGCCTCGCCGCTGATGACGGCAGTCACCGAGCAGATCCTCGACACCGCCAAGCGGCTGGGGGAGACCTCACCGCACGGGCGGCTGTGCCCCCCGTTCCTCGCCTGTCTCGACGAGCTCCCGTCGACCGCGCCCATCCCGACGCTGTCGACCCGGATGGCCAACGAGCGCGCGCTCGGGCTCTCCTTCATCCTCGCGGCCCAGACATGGCGGCAGTTCGTGGTCTGCTACGGCGAGGACGAGGCCCGCACCATCTACGGGCTGTCGAACAACCTGGTGGTCTTCGGTGGCGGCAAGGACATCGGCTTCTACAAGGAGCTGTCCGACCTGATCGGATCGACCAGCCACACCGAGACCCGGTACTCGGCGCGCGGGCACGAACTGTTCGGGGTGATGGACCGGTCCTACGACCAGCGGCGGGTGCCCATCCTCGAACCGGCCGAACTGCGTCGCATCGAGCAGCGCAAGGCGCTCGTGCTGGCCGAGATGTACGACCCGATCATCGCGAACCTGCACCGCTGCATCGACGGAAAGCGCGGCAAGGAACTCCTCGCCGCGCAGAAGCGTGCCCGGCTCGCGGCCCGCGCACCCCAACCGGAGACGCAGCCCATCCACCCGGCGACCACCGGACCGACGCTGCCAACCGAGCCGGTGTCCCGGACCCGGCAGCGGCTCGGGATGCCGAAGTAGGCGAGGAGGAGCCGATGACAACACAAGGGTTCACTGGGCACCCCTCACAGGTGGCGTCCCGCGCAGCTGCTGGGGCCGCCGCACCGAACGGCAACGGGATGATGCCACTGGTCGGAATGATGGTGCGACCGTTCCCCGAACCCGGCCCCACGATCCGCACGGCGATGGAGCAGCTGCAGCAGGCCACCGTCGAGCCTCCAGCCGATGAGGAAGAACTGCGCGAGCTCGCGCAGATGCCGAGGCCGTGGGACCCGGCCACGTGCACCGGGCTGATGCGCACAGAGCTGTGGGCGTGGCTGGACCTGGTCGCGATGTGGGTCAACGAGCAGCATCTGTGGAACGTGACCCGCCCCGGGATTCCCGAGTGCTGGCCCGCCCACCCGCACCTGGTGCACGACCTAGCGGTGCTCGCTTGCAGCCGCTACTACACCAGCTTTGCCGTCACCCCAGCCGCGCTGGAGGACTGGCACCGCTACGGGCTGCCCGGATTCCTCGAGCGGCTCCGTGACCGGCTCGGCGACGGCTGCCAGCCAAGCAAGCACCAGCCCCGGCCCCGCCGCGAACGCGACGAGACCCACGCCTCCACCCCGGTGCGCCGCGGCCGCAAGCAGCGCTACCGAGACGACGTTGAGCGCGCCGGGGAACTGGCCGCGGTCACCAGCGAGCCCGAGGACCACAAACCCGACCACGACGACCTGCACGAAAGGTGGTAGCCGCGATGGCCACTCCAGACAACAACAGCCGACGGCTTCGGCTCGTCGACGACCAGCAGGACCAACTCGCCGAAGCGCCCGATGGCGGGCTCACCGCCAAGCAGGCGGCGGCGTTCGCTGCGCTGGTCGCCAACGCGAATCAGGCCGCCGTCGCGCGCACGCTCGACCAGATGAACGCCGAGCAGCTGCGGTCGCTCGCGATCGCCCTGGCCACCCAAGTCAACGCCGCTGAGACCGCCACCGGCGAGATGGCCGACGTCGGACCCGACGGCATCTGCGCGATCGCGATCGCCACCGCCGCGCAATCCTTCGGCACAACCCGCGACGCGGTGCTCAGCGCGGACCGCCACCGGGCGGTGAGCGACGCCCGAGCCGTGGCCATGACTGCGGCCCGGCGCGGTGGTCTGACCCTGCCGGCGATCGCGTCCTACTTCGGCAAGGACCACACCAGCGTCATGTACGCCCAGAACAAGGTCGCGAACAACCCCCGGCTCAACGCCGTGTGCGCCCGCATCGTCGACCAGCTCGACGAGCACTACGCGGACCCGACCAGCGTCCCCGCCGGGGACCTCGCCGCCCCCGACGGCGGTCGCAGCACCACGCTGCAGCTCGCGGCCCTCGATCAGACCCGCAACGACACCACCCGCCGCCACCAGGACGAGGACGGCCAGCAGCGCGCGGTCTCGGCCGCGCCCGTCAGGTAGTGCGGGCCGAGCGCGATGCTGAGCCGGGACCAACAGCAACTGCTGGGGTCGCTGGGTGCCGGGATGGCGGCCGACGCCCTCCTCGATCGTCTCCGCGACCGCGGGACGCTGGAAGGCGGCCGGTCGGCACCGCAGGACGGCTGCTGGATCAGCTACAACCGCAAAGCGGTCTGGCTCGAAGACCATTCGGGGTTCTCTGAGGCGATGAAGGCCGCCGGCTCCGACAAGCAGGCCTGGCGCCGAATCCGGCCGAAGGTCGTGTTGAAGGTGACCTGGGCCGAGGCAGCGGCGTACGGCACGTCCCTGCCGCAGGACGTGCGCACCGAGTTGGACACGCTGCGGCGCACCGAGCGCGCTGAGAATCGCCGTTGGAGTGAGTTCAGCGATGCGCGCGGCGGCTGGCCCTGGCGCCGACGCTTCGACTCCGACGAGGAGCATCAGGAGGCTCAGGCCGAGTGGGACAAGGTCTACGGCAGGCACCTCGTCGCGCTGCGTGACGTGTGGGCCCGTCAGAAGGCGGCTATCGCGCGCGCACTCCCGCTCACCGTCGACGACGAACCCGTGGACCTCCTCGAGCTGCTCGATCAGCAAGCAGCCCGCCCAACCGCGCCGACCCCCTCTGCAGCGTTGCAGGCGAGCGCAATCCAGGGCGCGACCACCGGTCCGTCTCCGACGGCGCCGCAGGAGGAAGGGCTCTTCACCCTCCCTAGGAGACTGCTGAACAACTTGTCATCTGGCGGCGTGGGTGGCGGGCGGAGCGCCGCCAAGGCCGTCGAGCGGCGAGTTTGAGTCAGCACTCTGGGTGCGACAACGGGGTCGTTCCGCCCGCCGTCGGCCATCCTGCGCGGCTCTGCAGCCGCGTGCAAGGGGCGGAATTGAGCCCGCGAGGGCCCTGTCAGGCCAGGGCCCAGGCTCCGTCGGTCATCGTGAGGCCCATGGCGAGGAGTCGACGCAGGTTGAGGGCGGCGACGCGGTGGTGGAGCCAGTTGTTGTTCTTCTCGACGCCTCGGTATGGGACGCGTCGGGCGCCGCGGGTGAGCCAGGCGATCGAGCGTTCGACCATCGGTCGGTGCTGTCGATAGTCGGCCTGGAAGCCGTCGTCGGCGGCTCGCTTGCGGTGTTCGCGTTGCAGTTGGTGGTGTTCGCCGATCAACACAGTGCGACCGCTTGCCGAAGTGGTGCATCGCTGTCGTAGCGGGCAGCCGCGACAGGCAGCACCGAAGGTGACGGTGCCCTTCGCGGACCGCTTCCTGGTGATGCCCGCCGGGCAGGTCAGGGCGTCGGCGTCGGGGTCGTAGCGGAAGTCATCGAGGGTGAATCCGCCTTCGACCGTGGGGCGCAGCGGCCACGGTTTGAGCAGCGGTAGCCACTTCTTGCCGTCCAGGGTGTGGAGCATGTCGCCGGTGGCGTAGGCCGAGTCCCCGAGCACCTCGACCTGCTGGTCGGTCGCGAGGGTCGAGTCGGCAGTGACCAACTCGGCACCGACGGTGGCGTCGGAGTTGGCTGGGCCGTTGGTCTTGGTCAATGCACACACGGTGGTCAGCCCGGTGTCTGGCTCCACCACGACGTGGGCCTTGAACCCGTCCTGGCGTCGTTCCCGGGTCTTGTGGGCGTGCCGGGTGTCGGGGTCGACGGTCGAGATCACCCGATCCGGCGCCGTCTTCCGTGCGATGCGCCACCGGCCGTCGGTGCCATCGGAGTCCTCGGCCGGCTCCACGTCCTGGCCCGCGACCAGCGCCAGCAGCGCGACCGCATCAGCCGGCTTCCCGCCCGTCTTGGTGATCGCCTCGACATCCAGCACAGCGAGCAGGGCGAGTGCGTCGCCGACCAGCGCGGACACCAGCTCGGCACGGGCAGCCGGGTCGTCCCACGCGATCGGCGGCTTCCCGGTCGAGTGGTAGTCCTGTCCGGTCAACGCAGCCAGGCGGGTGCAGTGCTCGGTGATCAGGTCCTTGGCGCCAGGAACCTCACGGCCCACGCGGCGGATCTGCGCGATCAGCTGCGTCACGGTGTCCTGGCGGGCGACCGCGTCGTCGAGGATCGTGGAATCCAGCGCCCGACGCTGCTTCCCGGCCACCGCCCCGGTTTCGGTGATCACCTCGCGGACCACCTCGAAGATCCGCTGCGGCCGGTTGCTCGCGGCCAGCCGGCGACGCCAGTAGGTCAGCGTCGACGGGTCGAAGCCCGGCTTGTCGATCGCGTACCCGCACGCTGCCTTCCATCGCAGGTCGAAGGTCAGGGCGTCGACGGCTTCGCGGTCCGAATGGCCGTAGAGCGCCTGGAGCACGATGACCGAGGCGATCACCTCGCCCGGGATCGAGGGCCGACCGCGGCCGGTCGGGAACAGGTCGGCGAACAACTCGCTCGGGAACAACCGGTCCCGGTGCTCGGCCAACAAAGCGAACACACTGCCCGGCTCGAGCAGATGACCAGCGACTGACTCAACGTCCAGCAGCTCACGCTGCCGATCGGACTCACCCTGCATGCCCTCAGGATTTCAGGTCAGCCCGAGGACCTCGGGAGGCGCGCCTTTTGTTCAGCAGTCTCCTAGCCCCAGTCCCGCGACCGGCCGCTGAACAACACAACGAGGACCTCGCCGCCAGTGTCGGTGCCCGCGGCTACGTTGACCGCATGCAACTCACGGCGGACGAGGTCGACCGGTTCTGGTCGCACGTCGTGAAGGGCCCCCGGGAGACCGACTGCTGGCTCTGGGCAGCGGGGGGAACCGCAGCTATCGGTGACGACGGGTACGGGCGCTTCTGGATATCGCGGGACGGTCACCAGAGGGTGCTGAGGCCTCATCGGGTGGCCTGGGCGCTTGCCGAGGGAGTCTCGATCGACCTTCCCCCGGTCGTCGAGCACATCGTGTGTGACAACCCGATCTGTGTCCGCGCCGAGGGCACCTTGCTCGATCACCTCGAAGGGTCCACGCAGGCAGCGAATCTTTCCCGGATCGCCCAGCGTGGCCGCCGCGGTGCGCGTGGTTACCGCAGCCGGATGTTCGGCCGAGAGGCCATGTACCGCCGGTCGCTCGCACTGCGAGCCGCCGTCGCGGAAGGCTGGGATGACGAGCGGATCGCCCGCGCGCTGGCGTCGGTCGACGAAGCGCAGATGGCGCTCTTCTAAGAGCGCCATCTGCCATTCAGTCGCCGGTGAGTCTCGCCGCGTAGCAAAGAGCCTCGTCAAGCGACGTCAAGAGACTGGTTCGCTCGCCCAGGTAGAGGCGTCCGGTCACATAGAGGACCTCTGCCCATATGTGCTCCGGGCCGGGAACGTAGCCGGGGTGGCACGGCCAGCCGCTCGCCGGGCACTGCCGCGCGTCGCCGACCAGCCAACTGCCCACCAGGGTGTACCCATCGACGACACCCGGCTCGAACACGTCGACGTGGCGGGTGGCCAGCTGCTCTGGCGTTCGTGGGTGGATCAGGCGCATCAGGCCGAGGCCTCGTGCGACCGTCAGGGGATCGTGGCGGAGCTGAGTACACAGTTCGACGAGAACACAGTCGGGGCGCGGCAGTGCCCGGCCACTCCAGCCAACGGAGATCATTGGGGGGTCATCGCGGTCACCCTTGTTGGGCCACAGCGATGCCCAGTAGGAGCGGGTGTTCAGGTCGTATCCCCAGGTGCTGTGGTGCTCGTAGCCCGGGATCTCCACGGAGTCGCTCAGCTCTTCGCCCACCACCAGACCCGCGTTCCGAGAACCGAGGTCTATCTCCATGACGGTCGAGTGTTCCACGCCGCGCCGACACTCGACAGCGACACGGGCGCGGCCGACCCAACTCACTCGTCTCGCGCAGATTCCTCACCATCACCGCGGCGCCGTAAGGTGCGCTCCGAAATCCGGCCTGACGCCTTGCCCGTTGCTGACTTGGCTCGGACGAAGGTCTCGTTGCCCACCCGCTTGGCGGCGTCGACCCGGTCGGCGCCCTTCTCCAGGGCCTTCACCTTGACCTCGGAAGCAGCCGTCCGCCAGCGTCGTGCCTCCAGCGCCTCCCGCTCACGCTCGATCCCAAGTAGTCCGTGAAAGTCCAGGATGGAGTCGGAGACCTGGTTGCTGGCCTGCACGAGCGCCGGCGCCTTGGACGGATGCAGCAGCACCCGGCTATTGGCTGTCCCGGCGGCCGCGTCCATGCGGCCGAGCAGGCGCACCGTGCTGCCTGAGATGAGTTCGAGACGGTGCTCACGGGCTGCCCGCAGGCCGAGGCGATGCCGATCCAGCTCCTCGGGGGACGCGTCCAGCACACGGTCGAGTTCGAGGACCGCGATCGCGTCGTGCAGCTGGAAGCAGCGAGCCAGCACGGACAGCCACTTCTGGACTTCCGCCTGAGCGTCCTTGGTCGCCTTGGCGAGATCGCCGACCTTGTTCTTGCGCTCCAACTTCTCAGCAAGATCGTTCAGCTGACGTAGCGCATACGCCTGAGTGTCGAGGATGGTTGACGAAGTGGCTTGCACCTTCGACCAGGTGACCTCGGAGACACGGCCAACCGAGTTGCGCACGCTCATGGCTTCCCGGATCGCGAGGTCAACGCCGTCTACACGCGCCAGCACCTGATTGGTCTGGGCGCGGAGGACGTCATCGAGCTTCTCGTCGATCGTGGCGAGATAGTCGGTGATCTCATCCATCGTCTGTTGCATCGCCAACTGCGCCATGATGCCCGCGGCTCCGGCGAGTACCGCCGGGTTACTGAGCATCGTCCCGGGGCCTTTGGCGAACTCGACGAACCCCTTGATCTGGCCCTTCTTTCCCTTCACCACCCCGGTGCTAAGGCCGGACTTGGAGCTCTCCCGCAGTCCGTGCTTCTTGACGAGTTTCGACGACTCCTTGGTCAGCTTCACCCAGCGGCCCGAGTTGGCGGCGATCTCGGAGCCTGCCTGTGCGGCCGCACCACCGGTACTGAGGACGGTGCCGAGGCGGGGCAGATCGAGGTCCCTCGATGCCAGTCCCTCGGACGCGAGGAAGCGTTCCACTGCCGTCGGCTCCCCGATCACCGCCAGCCCATCGCCGTCGCTGATGAGCTGGATCTCGTTCTCCATTGATCAGCTCCTGAGGGCGGGACTTGGCGGGGGTCGCGGTCTTCCAATTTGCGAGCCTACGGAGGGCATCCGACGGAATGGGCCGGGACCTGCCAAACGCTACCGCCGGGGCGGCCCCTCCAGGCGCCGTTCGGGTGCATCAGCCGCGGCGAGAGAACCGAGAGTCTCAGCTCAGCAGCAGCTGTCGAGACGACAGCGAACATTGGTGACCGCTCCGAGGTCGATCCAGCACCTGGTGAGTCGCCGGTCGCTGGCTCAAGGTAGGCGGCGAAGGCCCAGACACAGTCCTCCGCCGTCGGCCGCCCGCGCACCGTTGCTCCCCGAGCTGTCCTCGCGAACGGCCACACTGGTGCTGTGACCGGGTCCAACTTCTTCGAAGCGATGTTCGTGAGCTCGCCGACGGTGCCGACGAAGGTGTCGTCGCGCACCTTGAGAGCCGCCATCGAGGACGCGCTCATGACCTATACGCGGGTCAACCTGGAGACGGTCTTGGCCGAGGAACTCCGGTTGCCATGGCCCCACACCGACCGACAGCCGAACGACTCGCTCTACACCAAACGAGACGTCATCCAGGCCTACACAGAAGGCTGGGACTTTTCCCGCCTAGCCGGCCTTGCGCGTCGCATAGTCACCGAGCTCGATCTGACCGACGCCGTCCTTGCCGACCTGACCGCACTCCTCGCTGAATACGACCGCGGCGGCGGTGTCGGCACACCAGCGAAGAACCTGATCTTCGCTGCGAACGGACCGAAGCCCGAGCTCGTCTTGCGCGACGCGGTCAACAACGACATCGAGATCGTCCGCAACAGCGAGTACTGCCTGATCTACGACCAGTCCATCCCTGCTGACGGCTTGACCTTCCGCCATCTGATCGACTGGTGGAGAGACCGCCAACGATTCGATGCCGACGTGGCGACCCGCGATGTCGCGCTAGATCTGCACGACCGCCTCCGATCCTCGCTGGCCAACAACCCAGCCGAGCTCCGCGTCTTCGATGCCTACTCAAAGCGCTACCAGGGCGAGCAGTTCGACATCCCCGCTCTGATTCCACAGGTCTACCTGCACTTCGACCCAGTGACCCAACATGCACGCCGCTCCGCGGGCGAGAGCGGGAGCCCCTTGGCCCGACAGCGGATGGACTTCCTCATCCTTTTCTCCAGCAGGCATCGTGTCGTTCTCGAGGTCGACGGCAAGCAGCACTACGCGAGGGGCGACATCGCTAACCCCGCCCTCTACAGCGAGATGGTCGCCGAGGATCGCCGCCTCCGGCTCGCCGGATACGAGGTGTACCGATTCGGTGGTGCCGAGCTCGTTGCGAGCAGCGCCAACGACATGCTCGCCGACTTCTTCACCCAACTCGCCGATCGCATGCATTGAGGCCGGCGCTCCGCGAGTTCCTCCGTATCTGGAAAGGAGGAGATCAGTTGTCCTTCAGCCGTGGCGGGGTAGGCGCGTGCCGCGCCATCAGTCCGGAGGCGGTGGCACGGAATGCCGCACCGCCGTCCTGGGTCAGGAAGAACATCTGCTGTGCCGGGTGACCGATGAAGTCGCGCAGCACGAGCAGCCGCTCGACCAGCTCATCATCGTTGTTCGGCAACCGTCGGTGGTCCAGCGGGTCGAACAGGAGTTGGGCCGTTACCGCACCCCGCGCGGGGTGCTCGGCGCGGATCTGACGTGGCGTGCCTGGGTTGTCAGCCAGCAGCTTGTAGAGGAACTTGGTGGCGCCGAGGACCTTCGGCCGCGTATCGCGGCGGTGTGACTTCTCGTCGAGTTCGTCGATGACCAATAGTGGTACGACGATCCGCAGCTCGTCCTGCATCGCAGGGTGGCTTGGGCCTGCCGCGTCTGCGAGTGCCTGGTGCCAGTCCAGGGCGTCGAGATCGCTGAGCGTCTTCTCCATCCAGAAGTTGGTATCGATCAGGACGTAGTTGGTGAACTGACCATCGTTTGGCGACCAGGCCGCGGCCTGTTGCGCGACGGCCTCGGCGGTCGCCTCGAGTACCCGCCTGCGGTGCTGCAACTCGTCAGTGATCACGTTGACGATGGTGAGCACCGAGGTCCTGTCCGCCTGCGTCGCCCAATAGCGCGGCGTGGTGATCAACCGGTCCAGATCGCTGGGCGAGAGCATTCCCTGGAGCATGCGGACCTGGTCGGCCGCCCAGCGAAGATAGCCGTCGACGACGTCGGTCGCGCCCCCTGACACCGAGTGAGTGGCGTTAGCGGCCGACCGTAGCGTCTCGGCCAGTTGCGCGCCTGTGCAGCTGACGGGCCAGACCATGTTTCGACGGTCCACCACACACACCTTCCTCCGCAATGGCAAACGTACGGACAATGCCACGGACAGCCCGTTCGGGCCAAGTGCTGGTTCCGATCAACACTGACAGGTGACCCCGCACGCCCAGGCGGTTCGCCTGCGCTCGCCGTACGTCGACCGGTAGCCTCGCTACGAGATGTGCGCCGACCGCACCGTCTCGGACGCACGGCATGCGGCCAAGAGGGGTGGGAGCAATGGCAACCAACAGCGCTATCGAGTGGACCGAGGTCACCTGGAACCCGGTCACCGGCTGTGACCGGGTGGCCGCGGGCTGCGACAACTGCTATGCCCTTAGCCTGGCGAAGCGCCTGAAGGCGATGGGTGCCGAGAAGTACCAGAACGACGGTGATCCACGCACCTCCGGTCCCGGGTTCGGTGTGACGGTCCATCCGGCCTCCCTGACCCAGCCATACCGCTGGCGCGGGTCGAAGGTCGTGTTTGTCAACTCGATGAGCGACCTGTTCCACGCGAAGGTTCCGGTCGACTTCATGCGCGACATCTTCGACGTGGTCCGCGAGACCCCGCAGCACACCTATCAGGTGCTGACGAAGCGCGCGCATCGCATGGCACGGCTGGCGGACAAGCTGGACTGGCCCGACAACCTCTGGATGGGCGTTTCGGTCGAGTCGTTCGATGCTGTCGACAGGATCGACCACCTGCGCGCGACGCCTGCCGCGGTGCGGTTCCTATCCTGCGAGCCGCTGCTGAGCGCGCTCCCCAACCTCGACCTGAGGGAGATCGACTGGGTGATCGCTGGCGGAGAGTCCGGACCTCGCGCGCGTCCGATGGACCCGGCATGGGTCGAGGACATCCGCGACCAGTGTGTCTCGGCAGACGTGGCGTTCTTCTTCAAGCAGTGGGGCGGCCGGACGCCCAAGGCGAACGGTCGTGAGTTAGACGGCCGCACGTGGGATGACATGCCCGATCTCTCCGCCGCTGTCGGGTAGTCACCACCAGGGCTGCAAGGTCGGGTCCCAGCAGGGCTCGCTCTTCCACTCCGGCACCTTGGCCGGGGCCACGTCGAACAGCGCCCCCTGGCCACTCTGGGCCTGGAGGGCTTCCTCCTTCATCTTCGGCTCTCGTTCGGCAGCCTTCTGGTAGAGATACGACATGATCTTGAGCCCGGCCTCGTGGTCGGTGGCGAAAACCATGTCGTAGAGGTCGGTCCCGTTGGCCATCTTCATGGGAATCCGGATGGTGTGGGCGTAGCCGAGTTGCTTCTCGAACTGCCAGCGCAGCAGGTTGACCATCTCGGCTCGGAACTCGCCAGCGGTGATCGGCTGCTCTGACTCGAACCGGGCGGCGAGGATCTTGCGCCAGTCTGCCGACCCGTAGAGCCGGTCTACCTGGGCTGCGAACTTGTCCTTGTTGGTTCCTGTGACGCCCTTCACGATCATGGCTGGGGACCAGAGGATCCACTGCTCGGCCTTGGTCTTGCCCTTACGGAAGTCGGCGAGAGCGCACATGGTCTCCCAGTGCAGTTCTGCGGCCTGCTGATCGAGGAACGCGAACGCCGGAGCCCACTTCACGTCGCTGAGATCGGCGAGCATGCTGTGGATCTGGACGTTGCTGTCGCCCGGGTAGACCTTGAAGGGCGCGCCCGGGTGACGGGCGTCCAGATCGGCCCGCAACTTCGCGGCCTTGGGCAGCATCTCGCCGAACGCCAACCGGGTGAACCCTGGCTGGGATGCCAACGCGAGGCGGGCCGAGCCGTCGAACTGTTCCTTGGTGTGCTTGTCGAAGTTGACCGGCTCTCCGGCCATGAGGTCTATGTAGATCCGTTCCGGCGACTTCTGCGCGGCCCGGTTGAACGCGGGCATGTAGCCCTGGAGGATCTCCAGCTTGTTCCGCGACCAGTAACTCCAGCCGCGACCTGACTTGCCCACTGGCGCCTCCCTCGACCCTCGCCTCATCCGCAACGGTGCCAGACCGAACGGGGATCTGTTCGCGGATTCGGGCTCGGCGGCCTCTACTCGTCGCAGTCGCGGGACGTGAGGAGGCGCCTGAAGCTGACGATGACTGGCACGAGCGGCGCCGCTGATCCGCACAGGGGCAAGGCCGCCAGTCGTCGAGGTCGATCTCCTCGGAGTACATGTCGGGCCCAGCGGGGGGTCCGGTTCGAGGAGGTATCGCCAGCCGCTGCGCGCCACTGAAACGAGTAGATGTTGCCTGGCACCCGTGCATCTCGACAGCACAGCAGCGCTTGTTGTTGTGGGTCAGGCGCAGAGCTTTCGGGTCGAGATGCGCTCGCAGTTCGCCCAGATCGCTTCCTGGCGAACGTTCGACGGCAGGATCAGGCACCGAGGCGACCGTGTGGTGCTCCGAGTTCGCTCAGAGCGATCCTGAGCGATGCGGGGTCACCGTAACGGTGCGGCCGGACCGCGCCCCCCAGGGGGCATCGTCTGGTCGGGCGGAATGGTGGCGGCGCTTGCGGCGAGCCTGCTTCCGGCGGCGTGGCGAAGGGGGCTGTCGGATTTGGCGGCCTGCTTGCGGGCCTCGTCGTTGATCTCGTCGATGCGCGCTTGGGCGTAGGCCGGGCGGTTGCGGTCGCGCTCCATGCTCTCGGTGACGGTCTGGTGCTCGAGGATGCCGGGTGCGAGGTGGAGCCGGTTGCGGAGCCGCTCGAAGCCGTCGAGCCAGTGTTCGGACCCGCGGGAGCCGAGCACTCGGGCGGTCTGGTGGATGAGCTTCTGCCGGACGTCGGTGTCGGACCAGTGTCCGGCGGTGCGGAGCAGGTGGTCGATCATCGCGTCGCCGAGGGGGGATCGGTTGTCGATGGCGGCGGTGATCGCGGCGGCGCCCTGGGTCTCGAACAGTTTGGCTGGGTCGAGTCCGTCGGGCAGGTCAAGGTGGGTGGGGTCGAGGTCCGCGGCGGTCAGGTGCCAGAAGGCCTTCTGTGCCGACTTCCAGCCGGCCGGGTCGGAGTCGGTGGCGACGGCGATGCGGTCGCGTCCGTCGACCATGTCGATGTGGGCACGGAGCAGCCTGATCTGGTTGACGGTGAGCGCGGTTCCCATGGGGGCGATGCCGACGGCGGTGCCGTTGCTGCCCAGGGTGATGGCCAGCGCGTCCATGGGGCCCTCGACGATGACCGGGAGCGCGCCGTCGGTGAGAGGTTCGCGGGCCTCGGCGTACCCGAAGAGTGCCTCGCCCTTGGTGAAGACCGGGGTGGTGCGGGTGTTGAGGTACTTCGGTCCGGCGTAGTCGTCGTCGGTCTTGTTGGGGTTGCGGCGGCCGACGAAGCCGAGGATCGCCTGCCCGCTCGGGTCATGGGGGTCGCGGATGGGCATGATGAGTCGGTCGCGGAAGAAGTCGCGGTAGTACGTCGTGCCGTCGTTGCGTTCACGCTGGGAGACGAGGCCGGCCTGCTCCAGCTCGTCGGGGGTGGCTCCCTGCTCGGTGAGGTGCCGCATCAGGCTGCGGCCACCTCCGGGTGCGTACCCCACGGCGTAGGTGGTGTGGTCGGCGAGGTCGGTCCCTAGCCGCTCGCGAAGATAGCCCGGTGCCCACGAGCGCGGGTAGCAGGACTCGAAGTAGGCCAGTGCCTGCTGGTTGAGTTCGTGGATCCGCTCGGCCGGGATCTGGTTCGGGTCTGGGAAGGCGTGCTCGGCGGTGACCTCGTCGGCCTGTTCCCACGGCAGGGGGGTCGCGTACGGGTCCTCGACGTACAGGTGGTGAGCGGCCGCGCCGGCGTCGTACGGCGCTGGCTCGTGCTCGACGAGGTCCGGCTCCCAGGCGACCGGCTCGGTCGCGAGGGTGTCGTAGTCGTCTGGAGTGGGGGCGTGGGCGAGAGGGATATCGGTGTCGTCGGGTCGGTCACGGTAGAAGGCGGCCATGAACTCGTCGGCGTCCTCCGGCGGCAGCAGGTCCGGGTCCGCGGGCATGTCGGCGTCGCTGTACGGCGAAGGCTCGTCACCATGCACGGGCGGCTCTGCCGGCTGGTCGGTGAGCATGGCGATGCGCAGCACGAGCGCGTCGGCGACCTCGACACCGGTCAAAGACCCGTCTTGCGGCACGCCGGCGAGAGCGCTGGAGAGGATCTCGGTCGGATTCCAGCCGTGGTGTTCGCAGGCTTCGTCAACCGCCGCCACGAGCGCGGGCCACGCTGGCGCCTTCTGCAGATACTCGGCCTTGGTGGTGCCGACCAGTTCGGTCAGCGCGCTGCGCCATGTCGGCTGCAACAGGTTCGCTGAGTGCTCGTCGGCGCCGAGTGCAGCCGGCCCGAGGTGCGGAACGAGCCGCCACCAAAGCGCGGCAGCCTGCTGCTCGTCGGGCAGCGGCCGCGCGCCTGCAGACGTGTCCGCGTCGGTGGCGGACTCGCTGCCCGAGAGCGAGGGATCGGCGGCGAGCGCCTGCTGGATGTAATCGGTGACGGGCAACCCTGCGCGTTCTAGCCGGGCGAGTCGCTGGCACAGCGGCGTGATCCAAGGGTCGGCGCGGACGATCTCCGGCAGCACCTGGTACCAAGTGCGCTGGGAGAAGGGGTAGCTGGGACGTGCCGAGCGGACGGCCCGGTTGAGCTTGGCCTGGTAGGCGCCCGGGGCGCCGATGGTGCGGTCGCCGGTGGGGCGCAGGTCGTTCTCGTCAGTCCTGGCCACTGCCCGCCACACCGCGAGATCGGCCCGCAGGTCGGCCTCTTCGTCCTCGAGGAAGGGCTGTGCCCACACGGGCGCGGTGGCGCCCGTCCAGCCCCGAGCCTCCTCGCGTACGGCGTCGATTTGCTCGCGCACGAGCTGGTGGTAGGCGGCCGCGAACGGCCCCCAGTCGTGGGCCTCGGCCAGTCGGCCGGGGATGCCGGGCAGCCACGGCAGCGGCCCGTCGGTGGGCGGGGGAGTGTCCGGGTCGTGTGGCCGGGCCGCGGTGAGTTCCGCGACGAGGTCGTCGATGCGGGCGTCGAGCACAGCGGCGGGGTCGCGTGCATCGGCCAGCGAACCGACGCCCACGGCGGCGGTCAGCAGCTTCAAGGGGCTGTGCTCGTCGAGCGCGATCAGGGCGAGATGGGCCCGCAATGTCGGCCAGGCCGGGGCCTCGGTGAGTCCCGTGAGGAGCGTTTCGGCGTGCGCGTCGATCTTGTCCATGCCGACGGGACCGATGAGGTTCTCGGCGCCGGCCGTGACGGCGTCGTGGTAGCGGGCGGCCATGTCGCCGAGCAGCTGGTGCGGGTTGGCCTGCTCGCGCAGCGTGGTGGTCGCGGAGACCGGCGAGCCGTCGCGGCGCAGCATCTCGGCGATCCGGTCGAGTGCGGTCGGCGGGATCAGTGCCTCAGGCCGGATCAGGTTGTGCGGGTCGCCGTCGCTGGCGACGTTGAGGTAAAGGTGGTTGGCGAACTTGCCCCGCGACAGCGCGACGTAGAGCAGGTTGCGGTCTTCGTCACCGGTGAGGACGACGTGGCAGGTGCCGGTGGTGATGCCCTGCGCGCCGTGAACGGTGGTGGCGTACCCGAGCTGGACGGTCTTGGAGACGTAGTCGGCGGGCAGGCTGATGGTCTTGCCGAGTTGGTCGTGGACCACGCGCAGGGAGCCGTCGGCGTTGACCTTCTTGACGTGCCAGCGGTCGCCGTTCTTGACCCAGTTGGTGCGGCTGATGCGTAGGCGGCGGTCGTTCTCGCGGGTGATGATCCGGTCACCTTCGGACACCTTGGTGCCGTCGGCCAGCGTCAAGACGCGCCCGATCGCCTTCTCGTCGATCCCAGCGAGGCGGTCGTTGCGGGCGCGGGTGTTGAGCTCGGCAACGATCTCTCGGGTGGGTGCGATCAGGACTGAGTCAGTGCCGTCGGTACGGTCAGCGGCCCACGCGGCGTAGGCCTGGTCGGCGCAGGCCCCGAGGTCGCCGACATGGATGCGGCCGCGGTCGGCGTAGAACGCGATCGCCGACGGGTCGCCGTCGCGCAGCGCGAGGGTGGCGGCTGCTTCGGCGTGATTGAGGCTGCCGTCGGGGTTGCGGAAGCGGTGCACTTCGCTGAGGGTGACCGCGCCGATCTGGTGAGAGATGTCGCGCAGGACGCCGCCGGCGGCGACCGAGGCGAGCTGCCGGTCATCACCGACGAGCCGCACCTGGCCGCCGCGGGAGGTGATGTAGTCGATAGCGGCTGCCAGATCTGTGGTCGCCGCCATGCCCGCCTCGTCGATCAGGACGAGGGTCGTGGGGTTGATCTTCTCCATCCAGGTCGGTGCTCCGCCGTGCTTGGCGTGCCACACGAGCTTGGCCAGAGTGTCGGCGCGAACCTTCTTCCGGCCCGGGCGCCATGGCCCGTTCAGCAGTCCCTTGGCCTTCGTGGCGCCCGCGTCGCCGGCTTCAGGGTTGATGGAGGCGCCCAGTTCTTGGGCAGCGACCGCGGAGGGGGCGAGGCCGATGACGGTTCCGCCGGAGTCCTGCCATGCGCGGGTGAGGACCTGCATGGCGGTGGTCTTGCCGGTGCCGGCGGGCGCGAGGGCGAGCTGGACGGCTCGGCCGCTGGTGGCCATCTCGCGGACAAGGGACTGCTGGGCGGCGTTGAGCTGGAGCTCGTTGGCGGCGGCTTCGGCGATCGCGATGCCGACGCGTACTTCGCTGATGGCGCGGCCGCCGGTGCGGCGGGCGGACTCGACAATGCGTCGTTCGGCGTCGATCACGGCCTGGGAGGTGTACTGGCGGGCGCCGGCGAGGCTGTAGACGCTGACGATCTCCTCGCCGCTCCCGCCGTGTTCGACGCGCTGCAGGGGATCGGGGATCGTCACTTCCTGCTCGGCCGCAGTGGTCGCGTGGGTGAGCGGGTCGGGGTCGTTGAAGGCGATCGAGTGCTCCTCGATCGCGGTGGCCACCACGCGATCCACGGCGGCGTCGAGGTCGGGCAGCCGGACCCCGTGGGCGCGTGCCTGGCGCTGTGCCTCGGCGCGCAGGTGCCAGACCTGCCAGGTTGCACGGTCCTCGGCGACCCGTTCGACGACCCGGTGCGCGGTCTCGGCGACCCACTCGTCGGTGACGTCCTGGGCGTCCGGGCGATGGCCGAGGCAGTCCTCGACCATGTCACGGACGGCCTGCTCGCTGCCGATGATGGCGGCGGCCTCGGCCAGCCAAGCGGCCCGCTGATCGGCTTCGGCACGGGGTGCGTGCTTGGCCTGCCGGGTCTGGTCCCACGCCTTCTCCGCGAGGGTGACGGCCTCACCTTCGGTCGGCGGGCGACCGTGCTCGGACTGGAAGGCGGCCGCCAGCTCGCGGCGGCGTGCCTCAATGGCGCTGTGCCGCTTGGACCAGGTCTTGGCCAGACGCTCGTCGACGCCGACGATCTCGCGCACGGGCCGCTTGTCGACACCCTTGTCCAAACCGCTCCTGCGGTTCTCGAACCGCACTCCCAATCGGGCGATCAGCTCGGACTCGATGAGGGTGTTGTACATCTCCGCGAGGGTGACGTTGGCCTTGTAGAGAACGCGCCCGTCGACCGCGAGCCAGCGGCCGGTCTCGTCCTGGACCTTGTTGCTGACCGCGACGTGGGTGTGCAAGTGAGGGTCGGACGAGCGGGCGTCGCGGTGGGTGAACATGCCCGCGATCAGCCCGTTCGCCTTGACCTGCTGGAGCCCGCCGCGGCCGCGGCGCGTGAACAGCACCTCCTTCTCCAGCCACGACAGCGTGGCCGCGACGGCCGAGTGGTGGGCTGCCTCGATCTCCTTGGCGACGTCGCGATCGGCCAGGGCCCACAGCGTCGAGACGGACTTCACCGGGGCGAAGGTGAGGTCGTAGCCGGCCACCGCGGTGGTCTGCTGCCGGGTCGCCTTGGCCATGAAGGAGCCGCGCTCACGGTCGTCGATCGGCTCCCGGCCGTGCTCACGGAGGAAGTGCTCGTTACCCAATTCGGTGCGGATCTTCGCCCGCACCTCGGCCGGAACCGGGGTCTTCCAGTGCTCGCCGTTGGCCAGGTTGTAGGAGATGTAGCGCTTGGCGGTCTCCTGGATGAACTCCGGCTGATTGCCCAGGTACCGCGCGAACACGCGGCCGAGCTGGGAGGCCTTCTTGGCCTGCTCGACGCTCTTCCCGGCGTCCAGCGCCGCGTTCTCCAGACGCTCCGCGTCGGGGTGGCGACCCTCGCCGAACAGGTTCCGCATGTGGGCCTCGGTGACCTGCGAGCCCGCCTCGAGGTCGAGCGCACCGAGCCCGGCGCCGAACCAACGACCCGGTGACTCGCCCTTCTCGGCGTAGTAGTCGGCCAGTCCCGCATGGCCGCGGTCGGTCGCATCGTGCACGGCGACCTGGCGGGTCAGGTACGTGTACCCGTCTCCCGCGGTCAGCTTGTGCACACCCATCACGCCACGGAGAAGCAACCGCCGCGACCCGGTTTCGGACACCTGCCCGGCACCGAGTTCCGACAGTGCATGGGGTGCGAGGGCTTTGGTGAGTCTGGCGAGGTCTGAAAGTTCGCGAGTCGTCGGGGTCGAGGTGTCCGATCGGGGTCGGTCGAGGTTGCTTCTTGCTGGTGAAGGGGTCGCGGTGGATTTCCGTGACATGCCGATCAAGGAAGAGGTGATCCCCGATGGGGAAGGCGACGCAGGCCCAGGCGAGTCGGGATCGGGCTCGGGATGCCCGACTGAAGGCGGCGCGGGAGCGCCGGCTGAAGCTGGACCCGGACCAGCTGGCGCGGGAGCGGCGCATCGACGAGGCGTCGGTCGACGTCGAGGTGGCCTGGGAGGAGCGGGCCCGAGCCGAGCAGGCCGTGACCGACGCGGAGGCCGCGGCCGCGGCCGCAGTCGAGCGACTCGTCGCGGAGAAGCTCGCGATCAAGGACATCGTGAAACTGACCGGTCTCGACACACCGACGGTCCGTCGGCTGCGGCAGCTCGGGACGGACACGACCGAGGGCAACGACGAGGAGGACGCCGGCGACGCTGCTCAGGTCGGAGTCCAGGTGGCGTGATGGACACCGCGACGAGGTGCTCCGCTCCGCTGGTGCGAGTTGCGGCCTTGCGGGATCAGGAGCTTGGTACGACCCCGATCATCACCGGCCATGACCTGCCATGCCCGTGGTGCGGCCACTCCCACCACTTCCTGCCCTGCGAGGACTGCGCGTGTCCGCCGCACAAGAACTACCCGGGAGAGGCCTCATGAGCGCCGGGCAGAACGCTGACGACGGGACCCGGGAGGCGGCCGTCCGCGAGCTCGGCGAGGACGCGGTGCGAGCGCTCGAGGTCGAAGTCGTCAAGGCGAACGCGGACCGACTGAGCCTGGGGACCTTCGTGGCCATGGGTATCCCCACGGCATCGATCCTCGAGGGACTCGGCTGCGAGCCGGGGTCGTCGGCGACGCGGCGGGAGAGCAGCGGACTGTCGGTCCGAGCGCGCGGGCGGCTCGACCAGGCGGTCGCCTGGAGCAGGGGTCGGATCTGCTACCGCGAGCCAGCGACCGGGGCCTCGGGTGAGGTCTCAGGACGGATCGAGGCGAGCCCGGCCGGTCCGGGACGGACACACGCCTCGCCGGCGGTCACGGTGACTCGACACACCGACGGCAGCGTGGCGCTTCAGCTGAACAACCAGGACCGCCCGATCCCGGTCACGGACACCCACGTGGCTGACGTCCTCGGCGTCGAGCTGGAGACGTGGGTGCGCAGCCGCGACTCGATCGAGAAGGCGCTCGCCGCCGTCGCCGGCGCGCGGCCGCCGCTCAAGCCGGACAGCACCCGTCGTCCGCATCGTCCCGAGGAGCTGAGCACGACCTCGCCGGTCACCCCGGCCCCCGGACCCGGGCTTGCGTCGTGACCGGGCAGGCAACAGTCGTCACAAGCCGGCGGCGTCAACGCGAGCTGTTGAGATCGTGGCCGGCCTGGGCGCTGACCTCGATCCTGGTCGACCCAGCGAAGGTTGCGCAGGTTCGTGAGGGCGGCTGGTCAGGCACACACCACCGCGACCCGGAAACGGGGGCGCGGATCGTCGGCACCACAGAGGGCCTGGGCTTCGGTGTCGACGACGCATGGCACAACCCGGCCGAGGTCATCCCGTGGCCGGAGATCGAGGCGATCGCGCTTGCGGTGCCCGACGACGTCCGCAACCAGTTCGTCGAGTTCCGCGCGCGGTGGCGCGCCCACCAGTCCGCCTACCCGCGGTTCACGGCCAGCGCGGCCGCGGTCGGGTGCGGGCCGATCGTCCCAGGCGAGCCGCTCACGCCGCGCCAGGACGCCTATGTACGCGAGTACCAGGCCTTCGAGGCCAGCGGCGTGCTCGCGGCGTGGGAGGAGCGCAGGACCGCGCTTGAGACCGAACGGCTCGAGCTGCACCTGCGTGCGCTCGGCGCCGATGCGGGCGGGCAGGAGGAGGCCGGGGACCTCCTCGAGCTCCTGGAGGATCAGCAGCTGGGACGGCCCATCACGGCGGCGAGCTCGGGGACGCCGATCCTGCCGATCGGTGAGGACAGGGCGCGGATCTCCGTCGCTGAGGTGCGCCGCACGCTGCCGGTCGGTTCGCGCATCCAGGTCTTCTACCTGTCCGGCCAGCGCGAGCAGACGACACCCGATGTCCGCACGGTGACCAAGCAGACGGGCTACGAGATGGTGAGTACCCCGCTCGGCGTCGACCAGGGCTCGCACCTCGCATGGGCCGGCCAGCAAGCCGAGCGGGACGCGAGCGGCATCCTCATCATTCGCGATGCCGACGGCACCCCGTTCGTTGCCTACAAGGCGCTGGCCTCCGATGTCCCGGCACCCACGCGGGCGACCCTGCCGATCGATCCTGCACTCGTCCTGCACTACACCGAGGCTCGCCGCAGCACCGACCCCGATGAGCTCGCCGCGATCGCGAGCAGCGAGATCGCCCTGAACCGCCGCACCGTCGCAGAGAACCACGCGGCCTCGGCCGCGACCTTGGCGGGCCTGGGCACGGATGAGGACGTCAAGGTCCGCCGGGCCGTCGCCGGGAACCCGAACACCCCGATGGAGACGCTCGACCAGCTGGCCGATGACCCCGACGAGGCCAGGGAGCTCACGGCGACGAAGGTCCGCTGGCTGGTGGCCACCAACCCGCGCACCGCCGAGGCCACGCTCGCGCGGATGGTCGGGGATCCCGACCAGATGGTGCTCGCCGCGATCGGCCGGCACCCGCACGCGTGCGCAACGACGCTGGAGCACCTCGCGACGACGCCGTCGCCGGGACGCCAGTGGATCGACTCGGACGTTCGCCACGCGGTGGCCAGCAACCCGAACACCCCATCGCGCATCCTTGCCGGCTGGGAGCACACGGACGGCAACACCATGGCGCAAGTCGCAAAGAACCCCTCGACGCCGGCCGACGTGCTGGAGCGCATGTCCAGAGACACCTCGACGGGCAACCACACGCGCGCCCTGGCCGCGACCAACCCCTCTCTCCCGATCGCGGCCCTGCACCGGCTCGCTCACGAGGACACCGACGCCTGGGTGCGCGAGCACGCAGCGAAGAACCCGAACATCGACGCGGCCGACTCACACCGGGTCGCGCTCGACCAGGAGCCCAAGGTCCGTCGAGCTCTGGCCCGCAACCAGCACGTCGACCCCGACGTGCTGACCCGTCTCCAGGCCGACCCGGACCCGAGCGTGCGAGTCGCGCTCGCGAAGAACCCGGCCATCAACCCGGCGACGCTGCACGCTCTGCTCGGCGACGCGAACCCGCGGGTCCGGGCAGCGGTCGAGCAGGGCCCGGCTGCATCAGGGGCCGCCGAGGAGGGCCGCACCGACGTGCGGCCGGGCCTGCTCCCACCCAGCCCGCGGCCGCTTCGCCAAGACGAGCTCCACCAGCCAGCCAGCACCACGCTCCGGGCGGAGGTGGCTCGATGATCGCGAGCAAGCCGATACGGCTCCTGTCCCTGGCGATCGTGGCCGCCGTGGTCGTCGTCGGCGTCCGCGGGATCGTCGGCGGCTTCGCCGCTGGCGGCGACATCCTCGACACCCCCACCAGTTCCGGAACACGAGGTGAGCGCACCGCCGGCGTCGTGGCCTACGTCCTCGACGGGGACACGGTCCAGGTCACCACCGACGACGGTCGCGACGTCCGGGTGCGGTTCCTCGGGATCAGCGCTCCCGAGATCCCGCATCCCGGCAAGCCGGGGGAGTGCTACGGCCAGGCGGCCACCCGGCACCTCAAGCAGCTGCTGCCGGCCGGCACCCACGTCACGCTCGTGAGCGACCCCACCCAGGACGACGTCGATACCTACGGCCGGTGGCTGCGCTATGTGCAGGTCTCCGGCCGCGACATAGGCGCCGCCCAGATCCGCGCTGGGGCCGCGGGGGCACGCGACAGCTCCATGCCCGTCCTTCGTCGCGACTCCTATGCCCAGCTCGAGGCGGCCGCGCGCAATCGGCAGGCCGGGATGTGGTCGACATGCCGATGACGAACTCGCCGGGGACTCGTGCGCGAAGGGGGTTTACATGGAGTATACCCGGGGTATACGGTAGACCCAGGGTATACGCCCTAGGGAACCATCCGTTAGGCGATGGAGGTCGTCGATGAGCATCTGCGAGGCCTGTGAACAGCCGGGACATGGCCCGGAGGAATGCGCGAACCAGGACAGGCCGATGTGTGCCCAGACCTGCACCTGCCGGCACGCGGCACCCGAGTCGGACCCGGCGCCGTACTGGACGGCAGTCGCCGCGGCCGCCCACACGGAAGGGGCGGGCGCATGAGGGGCAAGGGCCCTTACCCGTACCCCTGCCCGGAGTGCGGAGAGACGGTCAATGCGACCGCGGCCTACCAGGCGCGGCAGCGCAACCCGTGCCGGGCCTGCATCCGGGTCCGCAACGGGTGGACGTGCCGGGCCTGCGGTAGCAACGACCCGCGGCACCCGTCCCCGTGCCCGCAGGAGGTGTCCGCGTTGAACACCCCCGTGCCGAGCGACATCGCCGCGCTGCCGACCGACGCCGAGCGGCTCACCGCGGTGCGCGAGTTCCACCACAACTGGGGCGATCAGGAGACCGACAGCCTCGACGTACTCGACTTGTGGGAGCAGCTCGGCCGACTGCTGGGGGTGAACCCGTGAGCGTCTACGTCATCCCGGAGCACCAGACCTCCTACTTCACCTGCGACTTCATCGGCGGCAAGCCCGAGCACCGGTCGGCCTGCAGCGCCAGCGTCTCGGTTCGCTCCGACCAGGGCGCGCAGTGGCTCGAGCCGTCTACCGCGGAGATGCCGGTTGGCTGGGTCCGCTCAGGCGGTGGGCACCTGTGCCCCGATCACGCCGACCGCGTTCCTCAGGACGGCCACGTCGCCTCGCTGGTCTTCTCGGGGACGGCGTCATGACGGGGGAGTGGATCCGCAACTCCCACGGCCTCCTGCGTTGGATTCCGCCCACGACGGGCCACGTCCGGATCTGGTCCGGCGTGAACGCCGAGGCCCGCCACCAGGGCGTGATCGATGGCTGGAACGGCAACCCGCCGCGGCCGCGCGGCTCGTTCCCGACCGAGGATGCCGCCGAGGTCTACCGGATCGGCTACCTCGAGCACTTCCGCGGCCAGATCGGCCTGTTCCCCGCCAGCGAAGGCTGCGGCCGGCTCGGTGCTGAAAGGGGACGACCAGCATGAACCTCGTCGACATCCTCGAGCAGCACCACCTCGACGTCCTGTCCTACCCCACGCGCTACTCCTGCATCTGTCAGCGCCGTGAGCCCGGCAGCACGCGCCTGGAATGGCCCGCCTCCAGGGCCGGCTACCGAGCCTGGGCGCAGCACGTTTCGGCCGAGTTCGTGAAGACTCAGGACGGTGCGCTGTGGTGACCGAGGCGGAGTGGCGGCCCGCCCTGCAGCAGCGCCGCTTCAAGCACGACACCCTCGTCGCAGTCGACCTCTTTTCCGGCTTCGGGGGTCTCACGCAAGGGATCGCCCACGCGGGCTTCGACGTGATCACCGCGGCGAACCACAACGAGTACAAGGTCAAGGTCCACGAGGCCAACCACCCGACGACCGAGCACTGGATCGCCGACCTGGTCGACACCGAATCACCGGCCTACCACTCAGTCCGGGAGCTCCCGGCCGGTGACCTTCTCACCGCGGGGGTGTCTTGTACTAACCACTCGCCCGCGAACACGAAGAAGGCCTACGAGCAGGGCCTCTCGCTGTTCGACCTCGAGGACCCGGACTACGAAGCGTGCGTCACCCGCTCCGAGCGCGATCGAGCCACCGCGAACTGCGTGCTCGCCTACGCCGCCCAGCATCACCCGCGGCTGATCCTCGTCGAGTGCACCACCGAGCTCTACTCGTGGGGTCAGCTGGTTCCCGGCAAGCGGAAGGTCGGTGACGGGTCGACCTACCGGTGGTGGCTCAAGCAGTTCGACCTGCTGGGCTACAACCACAAGGTCCTCTACCTCAACTCGATGTTCTTCGGTGTCGGCCAATCCCGTGACCGCGGCTACTGGGTCTTCTGGGACAAGAAGCTCCCGACTCCAGACCTGGACCACCGGCCCGAGTCCTGGTGCGACCACTGCCAGCGTGTCGTCGAGGCGGTGTGGTCATGGAAGACGGGCGTCCCGCCGACGGGGTCGGTTCGGTACGGAAAGCAGTACAACTACCGGTGCCCCTCGTGCTATCGCGAGGTGATCCCGCCGTTCACACCCTCGCTCGCCGCGCTCGACTTGTCGAACCTGGGCACTCGCATCGGGGACATGAAGGTCAAGGAGATCCGGGACAAGAAGACCGGCGAGCTCTACCGCGCACCCTTGGCGAGGGCGACTATGGCGCGGGCTGAGCGGTGCCGCCAGCGGTTCGCCGAGTTCCCGGCCGTGATGGTGCCGGCGACGTCGCAGTTCGGCCCGGAGCCTCACCCGTGGCGACCGAGCGGCGGCCAGCAGGAGGCCGCGGTCGTCGCGACCGGGGCGGTGATGGCGGCCGCCGGGAACACCTTCGAGTGGCCGGGCTCGGTGTGCCGGACCCGGGACTTCTCCCAGCCGCTGCCGTCACAGACCTCGACGAACGCGAACGGACTGCTCACCCCACCGGTCGCGATGGCGATCGACAACTTCCAGGGCGCTGCGCGCGGGGTCGACGAGCCGCTCCCGACCCAGGGCGGGTCCGAGACGATGGCCCTGCTCTCAGCTGGTGTGCTGCCCTATCGCCAACACACGACCCCCACCACGCACGGTGAGGCGATGCCGACCGTGACCGCGGACCAGATCCCCGGTTTGCTCACTGCGGCCGGCACGATCAAGAACAACGGGTCCATCAGCGAGGCCAAGTACCGCGCCCACCCGGTCTCGGATCCACTGGGCGCGATCACCGCTGAGCCGACCCAGGCGCTGCTGTTCTCCGGCTGGTACAAGCAGAACGGCTCGACGGGGACGGAGACGGCGCCCCATCCGGTCACCGATCCGTTCGGGACGTTGACCTCGCGCGACACAACGGCGCTGTTGATGGCCGAGTGGCGCGAGGCACTGGAGGACCTCACGCTCGAGGACTGCTTCTTCCGGATGATGTACGACCACGAGATCGGCCGGGGGTGCGGGTTCGACGTCGACTTCGCCGGCTACCAGGGCACCTTCCAGGTCTGGGGGTCCGCAAGCGACCGGGTAGATGGCTACGGCAACGCCGTCTCACCGCAGGTCGGCTGGTGGATCAGCAACCGGCTCCGTGCGGTCCTGCACGGCCCTGAGGGCAACGGTTTCCGGCCGGCTCTTCTGCCGCCGGCGGCCCGGTCCCTGCGCCCTGAGGATCGCACCGTCGCCACTGCCGGCCTCACGACTCCGACCGAAGCGATGTTGCTGTGAACCGAACTCGCACGACGGGAAGTACGACGCGCCGGCTCCGGGCCCCCGCCCGGCACCCGAACTGCTCCTTCCGCCCGACCACTACGGAGGCCCAGCCTTGATGACCGCACCTTCCACTCCCTGCAGCCACTACACCGCCCTCCTGTCCAGCGCGATCAACCTCAACCGGCCTTCCTGGAGCTCGTGATGGACCGCGTCGCGAACCACCGCAACATGACGGCCTCCGCCGAGGGCGCGGCCGCGACAAGCCTCGCCTTCCACCGCGAGCAGCAGCACCTGGGGGCCACTTGCGACTTCCCGGGGTGCGAGCGGCATGCGGAGCTCGGCGCCCGTATGTGCGACTACCACGAGCTGGTCCGCCTGTCCTCGAACGGCTCGTGGGTCGACGACAAGCATGCAGATGGAGGTCACGGCTGATGTGTTACCGAGAGACCGCGCACTACGTCGTCCTGTGCGACCGCTGCGGCCTGGCCGCCCCGGAGGGGACCGGTTGGTGGACGCCCTCGATCGCGGACCAGGCCGCCCTCGAAGCGGGGTGGGAGATGACCGCGACCGAGCACCTGTGCCCGACATGCCTGATCGCCGGCGTCACCGACGAGGCCGGGGGAGGCGCCGCCGAACGTCCTGCTCTCCCGCCACCTGGCGGAGTGCAGAGGCGACCGGACGTCTGTTGGTCTTGGCCCGCATCTGCCGCAGCGCGCTCATGGGAGGAGTCGCGGTGAGGGACACGACGGGCATCGAATGGGCCGACGCGGAGAGCTCCGCCTCGAGGTCGTCGACCCCGCGTCGACCGTCAGCCCGTGACGCTACGGACGGAGGTGTGCCGTGGCGATCAAGATCCACGAGCACCCTTGCGTGACGGTCCTGTGTGACGACTGCGGCGACGACTGCTGGGACGAGATGGGAACGCCGCACTTCGACTCCGTCGACGACGCGGAGGGCTGGATCCGTCGGCACTGTGAGCCATGGCTGTCGACCGCGGAGGTCCAGCTCTGTTCGCGCTGCTGGGCACGTCGTGTCTGCGTCCAGGAGGGCCATGATTGGGGGGAGTGGTTCGAGTCCGCGTCGGACACGCTGACGGTCTGGCGTTACTGCGAGCGGTGCTCGTGGCCGGACTACACGGTGCGGGCCGACCGGTGAGCGCGGAGATCGTTACAGTCGGCGGCATGCAGCCTGAGGATGTGACCGCCGCGCCGGCCGAGGTGGTGGCGGAGGTGCTTCGTGACCCCGCCGGCTTCCTCGCGGCTGCCGCGGAGGCCGCTCCTGGCTGGTCGGCTCGGTACGGCGGTCCAGAGGGCGTCGCTCAGCTGACCAGCGTGCTGCACGAACACCTGGCGCAGCTCACCCAGAGCAACGCCGCGCTGCGGACCGCCACGGTGCTCTACCTACGAACCCACCCGAAGATGTCGCTGTTGACGATCGCGCGTCTGCTCGGTGTGACCAAGGGTGTCATCCAGAAGGTCATGCGCCGGGCTGAGGAGGACGCGGCTGGGGGGCCGCGGCCGTTCGCACGCCTGGAGTCGCCCGCCGGCTGGGAAACCTGACAGCAGCGGCACGACGATGCCTGTGTGGACCGTTGCCGGCGTGTGCGCCGTCGTTGCAGCCGCCCTGGCCTGCGCGGCTCCGGCCGTCGTCCGCCGGCTTCCGCTGCCGGTCGGCGGCGGAAGGGATGACACGGGCACGACCGCCGTGGTGGGGGCACCCACCATGGTCTACAGCGCGATCGCGGACACACGGTGGTTTCTGCCCGGTGGCGTGATCGTGTCCGGGGCCACGGCCGGCACCCTGGGTTTGGCCTTCGGGGCCGACCGGCTGCTGCTGGTTCTCGTGCCACTTGTGCCGATTGGGTACGTCCTGGCGGTCGTCGACGCGCGGGCGCAGCTTCTGCCGCGCCGCTTGGTCGTCTCAGCCACGATCGCCGTCGCGGCCGCGTTGGTCGTCGAGTGGGCCCTGACGGGCGAGCTCGACGTGTTGGTTCGCGCGGCGCTCGGCCTCGTGATCGCCAGGACGGGGTTCTGGCTGCTGTGGTTTTTCGGATCCGGGCTGGGGTTCGGGGACGTACGGCTGGCGGCCCTCGTCGGCATGGTGACTGCGCGGGTGGGATGGGAGCCGTTCGTGGTCGGGATCTACGGCGCGTTGCTCCTGGCCTTGGGCTACTCAATCGTCCGCTCTGTGGTGACGAGGCGGTCATTGCGAGGCGTCGGGATCCCGCTCGGGCCCTTCGTGGTCATCGGCGCCGCTGCGGGTCTGCTCGTAGGAGCCGGCGGGTGAGGCCGAAGCGATCGGTCTGGCCGCTCCTGCAGCAGTCAACGGACGGTGAGGAGCTGGTTCCAGTTGGTCGTGCCAGCGGGGGAGAGGCGTTCTCGTCTCATGTCCCACCGTTGCCGCTCACGAAGTCCAGTTGGGCCCCAGCCGAGGGCATTGCGTCCGTAGCGGCTGGTGAGGTCGTCGACGGCCGCGGCGAGCCGTCGTCGCGCCGGCGTCTCGCCCGGCCAGAGCTGGGGAGAGGCGCCGGCCGGCGACAGCCCGGTGAGCAGGATCCCGGCTCGGTTGTAGGGCCAGCCCCCCCGCATCTTCGGCAGCACGGCGCGAGCGCCGCAGATGAGCCGCAGCGGGTCGCTGGTCGGCGGGTCGAAGGCCGTTGCCGCGGAGTGATGGGCGACGTCGTCGCGGAACCGGCTGCTGCTGATCCATACCTGCAACAAGGCGGCGTCGAGGCCGTGGGCGCGTAGACGTCGGGCAGCTGCGGCGGCGTACTGCGCGAGCACGCTGCGCATCTCGGCCGAGGTGCTGACCGTGGCCCCGAGCATGCGCGAGTACATCAGCTGCTGTCGGTCCTTCGGGCTGAACCCGACGGGCATGCAGGGGACGCCTGCGAGCTCGCGGGCGGTGCGCTCGAGGACGACCGACCAGCGGCGCCGCAGCACGCCGGCGTCTGCCAGAGCGAGGTCCGCCGCGGTGTGGATGCCGAGCCCTGCGAGGCCGGCTGTTAGGCGCGGGCCTATGCCCCACACCTCGGAGACTGGGGTGGCGTCGAGGAGAGCGCCGACGTCATTCCGGCGCCAGGTGGTCAGGTCGACGAGGGGTTGCCCGACGGTCTTGGCGTGCCGTTGGGCCACCTTGGCCAGCGTCTTGGTCGGCCCGATCCCGGCTGCGGTGGGCAGGCCGGTCCACTGGCGCACCCGTGCCTGGATCTCGGCCGCGGCCGCGGCCGGCTCGAGGCGGGGAAGGCCGACGAAGGCCTCGTCGACCGAGTACGTCTCGGTCGTCGCCGAGACACTGGCCACGGTCTCGTGGAACCTGCTGGAGAAGGCGCCGTACTCCTCGTAGTTGCTGGACTTCGCGACCAGGTCGAACAGGTGCGGCTTCTCGCGCAGCTGGAACCAGGGTTCGCCCATCTGCACGCCGAGTGCTTTGGCCTCGTCGGAGCGCGCCACGGCGCAGCCGTCGTTGTTGGACAGCACGATGACGGCACGATCGCGCAGCGTCGGGTCCAGGACTCGCTCGACCGAGACGAACATCGAGCGGACGTCGACGAGCGCGATCGGCGGCGAGGTGTTGTCCGGGCCCCAGGCGCAACGCTTCATCGGGCTACCGGGCGTAGTTGCGGCGGTCGCGGTCCCCGGCGGGACCGAGTGGAAGGTGGTGAAGCAGCACCGTGGCAACACCCCAGGGCTCCACGTCGGACGTGAGAGGGATCTGCTCGAGGTCGGTGGCGAGCACTGCCCGGCCGTCGACGATGTCGAAGCGGCCGAGGCGGCGTTCACTGTCGACAACGACTACGAGCACACGGCCAGGTGCAGGGTCCAGGGCACGGTCGACCAGCACCTCGTCTCCGGCCCGGATTCCCATACTGGCCAGTGCATCCGAGCTCACCCGCAGGACGAAGGTCGAGGTAGGTCGGCGCACCAGGTGACGGTCGAGGGACAGGTGACCCTCGAAGTAGTCCTGGGCCGGGTTGGGGAACGACGCGGTCGTCTCGACCGACACCCCCCGTCTCGGTGTGGTCGAACGTGTGTTCGACATGTTCCGAAGAGTAGCCGCTCCGCCGAGCACTAGACGAACTTCCCCTGGCGACGTGAGCACGCCGCCCGCCGTCGTGCTCCACGCCCGCGGCTACTCCTACCGCCGGATCGGTGAGCAGATCGGTGTCACGGCCCAGGCGGTCGAGGGCTTCGTGAAGTACCGCCAGAGGAGAGCTGGCCGATCGTCGTGGGGTCGCCCCCCGTCCGGCAATGGCGGGGAAACCCCTAATGGTGTCGGGCCCGTGTCGTAGTTTCGGGCCATGGAGACGAACGGCCGCGATGCCATCCGGTTCACGCTCAACGGCCAGAGCTATGAGCTGTCCCGTGAGGACGTCGCAGCAAGACTCGTCAACGTCGCGCCCGATGCAATCCGCAAGCACGCGGTGAAGGTCAACGCGACCTGGTTCCCCGTCATTCAGGCGTTCGAGGTGGCCGCCGGCATCCCCCGTACGGAGTTCATGTCCAACACGGCTCGACGCCACCTCGCAGCCCTCGGCTACGAGATCTCCGGCCAGGTCGAGCGGCGCAGCCCCACCCCGGCAGCCTCGGCGCAGCCGCCTGCACCGGCTGGGCGACCGCGTGCGCAAGAAGTCGTCGATGCGGGCGACTCGACGGAGGAGTGGCACACCGAGGCCAACGTTCAGGCCGCGCTGGTCACCGCGCTGGCCGGCAAGGGGTGGCGCATCCTGTCGGTGGCCAACACCGCCACGAAGGAGCACGGCATCGACGTGATCGCGGCCCGCGATGGCCGGACGGTCGGCGTCGAGGTCAAGGGGTTCCCCAGCCGCAACTACGCCGACCCCGCGCGCGCCGGCGAGGCCAAGCGGACCAGCCCGAGCACCCAGGCCGGCCACTGGTATTCCCAGGCTGTGCTGGCCGCGATGCGGCTGCGAGGCAAGGAGCCGGACTGGGGCAGCGTCATCGCCCTCCCGGACTTCCCGCGTTACCGCACCCTGCACGCCGAGACTGAGGGTTCGCTCGCCGCGGCGCAGATCGAGGTCTGGTGGGTGGACCAGACGGGCGCGGTTGACCTGCCGTGACCGCGCCGCGGTGGTACCGCCGGCCCGAGGGGGACGGCGTGGTGCTCCGGAAGACTCCGCGCCTGGCCAGCTGGAACAAGTCGACCGATCCCGACCAGGTGCGGCTCCGCGAGTACCTCGAGGACACTGCACAGCTCGTGGCGCCGCACCTGACATCCGGCCGCCCTTGGGCGCTGCTGCTCGAGGTAGGCCTGCCGACAGGGCGCGATCTGGTCGACATGGCTGACCTGGACAACTACGCCTTCCCGCTGGCCACCCGGCTCCGCAACGAGGACCTCGTGGCGGTGTGGTGCACCAAGAGGCACGCCGACACTTCCCGGGTCCTCATCGCACCGGCGGGGGAGAGCGCCGCACCCGGCGCCACCTACACGGTCCGCACCACCGTCTCGGCCTCGACGGCGGCGTACAAGGCGCAGGTCCGGTCCGCAGTCGTCGACGCCGGGGCGATCCCCGCCGGCGCCGTGCAGCTGCAGCTGTCCTTCGTCGTCGGTCCGCAGCGCAATTGGCTGACCCTGTGGAAGCCCACGATCGATGCTCTCGACCCGCTGCTGGGTCGCACCCGCGAGGACCGCGACTGGCATCCCCAGGACGGGCGGATCACTGACCTCGGCCTGCACGTCGTGGTCGATCCCTCACTTGGCCACGACGTGCTGGTCAGCATCGCCGCGGCTCCAGCCGCCACCGGAACGGAAGATCCCGCATGACGCTCACCTTCGCCTCGATCATCGCCAGCGCGGGCCTCGACCCGGCCGCGGCCCTGGTCATCCGGCACGCCTACGTGCGTGAGCACGAGGACGGGACGGTAGGCCTCCACGGCGACTCCTCGGACGAGGAGATCCTGGCCTACACGAGCGTCCAGGTGGCCAACCACCGGATCTTCCCGGCGCAGCCTCCCGGCGTCTGGATCGTATTCCGCCCCGAGGGCGGCGACCGCGCCCGGCTGTGGTCGGTCCTGGTGAACCATGGGGAGACGCAGAATGACGGCCTGCGTCGCACCTTCCACCTCGAGCACTCCGAGCTGATGAGCGACCTGCGCAACCGGCTCGTCATCGGGTGGCGCTCCCCGCGAACGTGGCGGATCCACGCGACCACCGCGGCCGCGTACCCGGTGATGGAGATCGCCGACGCCGAGCCGGTGAGGTTCCCCGGCTTCGACGCGCTCACGCTGGACTACCCCCAGCTGCAGGCCGTCATCCGAGAGCACCGCTACGCCGCATGGCGCACCGCCCTCTCGTCCGTGATCGGTGTCTACCTCATCACCGATACCCGCGACGGCCGCCACTACGTGGGCAAGGCCGACGGCGCCGAGAACATCCTGCAGCGCTGGGCCGCGTACGCGACAAACGGTCACGGCGGGAACGTGGAGCTCCGCAACCTGGACCCCTCCGGCTTCCGCCTTTCGGTGCTGCGGGTCTTCGACCCGGCAACCCCCACCCGCGAGATCGACGCCGCCGAGAGCCACTACAAGTACGCCCTCGACTCACGCCGGCACGGCCTCAACCGCAACTGATCCGCACACTTCTGTCGGCCCTCTGCGGCAGAGTTGCCCTCGTGCCGCTGACGGCGCAGCACGCCGTGACCGGCGTGCTCGACGCAACCGTTGATCCGCTCGGTGAAGGTGTGCCCTGGGGGGCGATCCACCGGGCGCGGCCGCGCGCGCCCCTGACGTGTCGCGAGTGCGGGCATGGACTCCACGCCAAGCTCTCGCCGAAGGGGCTGCGGTTCTTCGCTCACGACCGCGCGGCGCCAACGTGCTCACTGGTCGGCGAGACCATGGCCCACCGGCTGCTCAAGCTGCAGTTGGCCTCGGCGATCCGCGACGCTGGTTGGTACGCCGAGCTCGAAGTGGCCGGCGAGGCCTGGCGCGCAGATGTACTGGCCACCAGTCCGGACGGGGTCAGGCGGATGGCCTGGGAGGCCCAGCTGGCGCAGATCACGGTCGACGAGCTGCTCGAGCGCACCGCGCGGATGCGGGCTTCGGGCGTTGCAGTGTGCTGGGTGACCGACCAGGATCGCCCGTGGGTGAGCGCGGTGCCTCCCGTCCCCGCCGTCCGGCTCTCCCCGGCCCCCGAGCCGAGGGCGGCCGCGACGACGGAGGCCGAGGTCGTCGGCGGACTCGGAACCTTCCGCGAGCGCTGGTGCCCCGATCGCCGGCGGTGCTTCGACGACCCTCTCGGCCCCTGCGCCGGACACGCCTCGTGGGCACATGGGACGCATCTCAACCTCGGAGTGTTCGTGGCCGGCGTCCTGGCTGGCACCGTCAGACCACACCAGGTCCCGCGGTGGTCAACCGAGACGCGCACCGATGGGACAGGATTCGTGTGGACAACGCAACAGCACGTCGCCGCCGAACGCGCACAAGCGCAGGCCGCAGCACGCCGGCGCGACCGCGCCGCGCTCGTCGCCGACGAGCGGCAGCGCCACCTTGCGGCGATCGCGGCCAAACTGGCCCGCCAGCAGGCGCTGACGGCGCCGGCAGTGGAGCTGGTTGGCCGAGAGGCACGCGGCTACGTCGGGGTGCGGGACGCGGCGCCGGCGTGGGCGATGGGGGTGCCGCTGTTCGTCCACGACATGCCGCAGGGAGTGATCAGTCCGGTGATCAGCAGGATCTCGGCCGAGGTCCTCGACCGCTTCCGCGAGCTGACCCTGTTCGTCGCTACCGAGGCTGAGCGCCGCGTCCTCATGCGAGCGTGCGGGCCGGCACAGCGAATCGTGCTGTTCGAGGTCCAGATCCCAGACAAGCCGCGGCCGCCAGCGGCCACCTACCGAAAGGCGGGCCGGATGCGATAGCCCTGGACGTGGGCACGCAGCGACTGGCGTCAAGAACTCTTGCCGAACCGGTTCTGAGCGGCCTGCTTCGTCAGTCCAAGGGCGTCCCCGATCCTCGACCAGGGCTCGTTGTCTGCGCGCATCTGCGCGACCAGAGTCGCCTGGGCGTCCACCAGCTGCACGATCGCGGCAGTGAGGTGCTCGAGCTGCCCGCCCGCGTGGCGGGCCCTTTGGGCGTGCCCCAACTCGGCCTGCGCTGCGCGGACGGCCTCCTCGACCGCGTCCGCGCGCTCGAGGGCAGTTCGGCGGGCCCGGAACTGGACGCGCGAGTGGCTCGGCACGTAGCCGGGCGCCTTAGGGCTGTTGGGCCGGACCATGCGTCAAGAATACTTGACGCATGGCGGCGGCGGGGCTCTGGCCGGGTCAGGCGCGAGTCGGCACGGCAATCCACCCCTCGACCGCCGCGGCCGCGAGGTGCTCTTCGGGGATCTCCTCGGTCTCCCCTCGCAAGGCCAAGCCGGCGATCGCCGCGCAGAGCACGGCGTCAAGGGCATCGTCGACGTCCACGCAGAGCTCGGCGAACTCGCCTAGTTCGAGCCACGGCAGTACCGCGGAGGTCAGCTGGACCAGCTCAGCGCGCCGACGGGCGTTGGCCGGCTCGCGACCCTTATAGCCTTGGTGGGGGAGGCCCCACAGTTTGAGAGCCGCCGCGGGGTAGACCTCGACGACGGGACCGGAGCGGCCGGTTCGGTCGATCTCGACGCCCTCGCGGGTGAGGCCGGACAAGATGGCTGCGCACCGCATCGCCGCTGCGCCGATCCGGTCTGCCGAGACGCTGAGCGGCTGCAGTCTCAGGGTCTCGCGCAGGTGCAGGTCGGTAGCGCGGTTGGTCAGTGGGTGTCGGGTCGGGGGCACAACCAGATCCCGGCCGCCGGCGCGGTGCGCGATGAGGTAGTCGACGAAGGCGATCGGCCAACCCAGCGGGCAGTCGATGCCGACCTTGTCCACGACTCCGATCAGGTCCGCCAGGTCTCCATCCGAGTGCCGGCCGACATCGAGACCAGTAACTATGGCGCCGGTCTCGGCCCACTCGAGGATCGCGACGCCCGTCTTCTTCGGGTCAGCGGACAGATCGATGCCGGCGCTCAGCACGGTGGATCGTGTCGCCACGCTGCGGGGCTTCACGGGGCGAGGTTGACGCGGTAGACGGTCGGGTCGGCAGCCGCGGCCACGGCCTGCCGGTCGAACCTGGTCAGGGTCGGCGAGTCAGACAGCGCGTTGGTCACCACGGCCAGCAGCCAGTCGGGATCCGTTTCGGCCTTGCGCAGTTCGTTGCGGGTGAGCAGCACCGAGGGCAGCGAGCTCGACACACCCTTCACCTCGACGTGGAGTTCTTGGCCGTCCTGCGCGGCGGTGAGGTCCCATCCGCACTTGAGGTGGGCGACCCGGGTCACCTCCCACCCGTCGGCTTCGTAGTGCTTGCGAACCGCCTGCTCGGCTGCCAGCTCGACCTCACGGTTGGTGGCGGCGTCGCCGAATCCAGCGCCCCAGGCGCCGACGGCGATCGTGCTCGACGACTCTCGGGCGTCACCGGGATGGACGGGGGTCTCGATCGGTCCGCTGTACTCGCGCACCAGCACGGGCACCGACCGCGGGTGCGTCCGGTAGCCCAGACCGCGCTCGGTGAGGGCCTTGACCAGGTCGGTACGGAGCGTGATCAGCCGCTGGCGAGTCTCGGTGCCGATCTCGAGCAGCTCGGCCCACAGGGTCATGATGTTGCCGGGGGAGCGGTGCCAATCGTCGTCGTAAGGAGCCGCGGTGTCCCACAGGTAGGCGTGGAGGAGCGTGAGGAGCTCTTCCTGCTCCTCGGGCGGGTAGAGCTTGAGCGGGACCCGGGCGCGGCCGAGTTCGTCGGCGCGGCTCAGGCCGGCACGGATGAGGTCGGCGAGCCGGGAATTGGAGTCGTTCGAGCTCACGGGTGATCGCTCGCCGCGCCCAGCGGGTACTCGATGCCGAAGTGCGAGGCGATGATCTCGGTCGTCTCGCAGCCCCATCCACCGCGGCGATCCATCGGGGCGGGATCGTCGTCGATGTCGTCACAGACTCCCGACCCCGATCCGCAGTCGCGGTGTAATGCGATGAGCTTGCGGGCGAGAGGGTCGTTGATCGTGTTGAGGTGACGCATGGCGTCCACCCACCTCGAGACCGGTGCCGGGCTGTCGTCCACCTCGTACACCACGTCCATGTGCTCGGCCGCGCTGGCTTCCTCGTCGTACTCGTAGCGGACCATCAGCGCATCCCGAAGAACGAGGTGATCCGGTCGACCTGCTCCAGGTCGAGGAGCGCCGGCCGGCAGGCCCCGTAGGCGTTGGTCAGGTCGATCACCAGCTGACGGGTCTGGTCGAGGCTCAGGTCGATCGTCGCCGTCTCGCCATCGATGCTGGTGACCTTGAGGTCGATGCGCTGGACGTCCTCGTCGACGTATCGGGCATGAGCCCCGATCTTCTTGGCCCGGACGGCCTCGCTGCGCTTGAAGAGTCCCACGGGTGAATCGTGGCACGCGGGGCCCTTGGTCGGGCGGGAACAGAACGAGGCAGCCCGGGCCATTGGTGCTTGGCGGTGCTACAGGGAAGGCAGGGCCCGGATCCGCTCGGGCATCAAGGACATGTCGGCGCCGAACGGGATCACGGTGAAGACCTTGCTCACGTCGGTCATGCTGATCCGGGCCGGGTTCAGGGCCGGGAGTGCGGCGCCGAGCGGGCGGATGCGCTCTAGCCCGACCTGAGCTGCGGCCTGGTCCAGGCGGTCGTCGTGATCCGGTCCCGACGGGTAGGTGCGTCCGACGACCAGCAGCACGACCTTGCCGATGCCGATGGACTCGGAGGCGTTGATCGGCCCGGTCTGGATGCTGAAACCGCTCGGTCGACGGTGGGCGTCGAGGTAGACCCGGGAGTCCCCGTGGAGCGCGAGGGCGTAGGGGACCCTGGGCGGATCAGCGGGCTCGACGTAGTCGGCGACCCGCGCGGCGTATACCCGGACGCCCTTGGGTGTGCCGCCGTGGCCAGTGCTGAAGCGTCGCAGGAGCAGTTCCCTGCTGGTCTCGGCGCCCAGCACCCCGGAACCGCGCTCGAGGGCGAAGAGCAGCGTGACCCAGACCGCCCAGTCGCCGAGGTGGTCCAGTGTCTTGCGGGTTACGGGCTCGCCCGTCTCGATCAGGCTCATCATGTCGGGCCGCATGTGCAGGGCGCTCGTCGCTTGGTTGTGCGGGTCGCAGAGGGTCGTCCAGAACTGAGCGAGGTCCTCGCGGTTGGGGTCGATGCCGAACCGCTTCCAGAGGGTCTGCGGGATGATGTGCTCGAGGGTCGGATCGGCGAGCGCACCGCACAGCAGGCAGGGACCTGAGCCAGGGTCTGGTGTTGCCTTGTGGGCTGTCGTGGTGCTCACTAGGTCGCCTTCGGCTCGAGGTAGCCGATCGGACCGCCGCTGGAGACGACGATGCGGCTGGTCATGATCTGCTTGGCCATCCGGCGAAGGTGGCCCGGGGTGTTCTGGGGGTAGGTCACCGACATGCCGGGGTGAACGCGTGCGAGGAGCTGCCCTGCGTAGTGGTGCCGCGGGACGTCCTCGTCGGCTCTGGTGACGCTGTCGGCTCGCTCGAGGATCCGGTAGGCCGCGACCGGGAAGGTCGCCACGGTCACGACGAACAGTTCGTTGTCGACGACCTTGGCGGGGTCGGAGCGCCACCACCGGAGGCTGGCGGCCTCGAGCTCGTCGTCGCTGTGCTCGACGTGGAAGCCCATCCACTGGCGGGGGTCGGCGGGGTACTTCGTGCGGTCGGCCTCTTCCCGGGCATCGGTGCGCAGCACGGTGAGGGCGCCCGACGTCACCTGGAGCCGGTCACGGCCGGTCAGGTGCTCGACCTCCGTGGCGGTGATCGGCGTGCTCAGGATCCCAGCCCGGACGAGCTTGTCGATGCCGGCAGGGTTGAGCTCGAGCCGGGCGGCGGCCTGGGTGCGGGTGAGGGTGTCGGACTCGGGCGTGGGTGTCGCGGGCGGAGCGAACGTCGGCAGCGGCATGTGCTGTCCCTTCGGTAGGGGCCGGCCCTGAACCTCGGTGGCGCCCCGGGCATCGGTGGGTCCACTCTACCTGTGCGTTGACTAACGCACGAATGGTGTTGCTGGGCATCGGCCTTCCCGACGGCGGGGGGTGGGGGAGTGGGTGTGGCCGGCCGAGGGGTCTAGGACGACTACCGCCTCTTGCCTCCCTCAAAGCTGCCGGGAACGAGGCGATCCATGGCGTCCCGCCGTTCGTGGTAGGTGACCTGCACGCCGCCGCTGCACTCGGTCAGGCCCGCGCGCGTCTGCTTGGTGTGGGCTTCCACTGTCCAGTCGCCCGCCTTCAGTGTGATGGTCACGCTCTGCAAGCACACTGGGCACTTCCGGGTTCGAGTGGGCGCTGGTTTCTTCGTCTCGCCGCCGCTCTTCCCCTTGCCGGTGCCTCTGCTGGTCTTCTTGTACTTGCACTTGATGCACGTGCCCAGCTCGTCGTCGAAGGAGAGCACCGACTTCTGCTTCTTGCAGACCGGGCAAACCTTCGTCTGGACGGGTGCGGTGACCTTGGCCCGCTTGCCGTAGCCCTGTGCGCAGCGAGGTCGCTCTGGCGGAGCCGTCTGGGTCATCTGGGCCTGCAGATACGCCTCGCAGGAGGCATGGAGGGAGAGGTACTCCTCGGCGGCGGCAAGTTCATCAGGCGTGAGTGATCCGTCCGCAGCGTCCACGAGCTCCCGCATCCGACGAAGCTTCCGTCGGTGGGCGGGTTGCAAGCGATAGGCGTAGCCCATCCTGCCGGTCCTTCTCTGTCAGGCCCGCCCGTTATGGCGGTGCTGCAAGGGAAGCACAGGCGCCCGACACTAGAGACCGATTCCGGAGGTTCTGCGCGCCGCTAGCGTCGGCGACCGGTGCCGGGGGGCCGACGATGAGGTAGCCCGGCGGACGATCGGGGGGTCACCTTGTGGTCTCCTGGTCGACCGGAGCACTTGCAGCAACTGAACTTTTCGAGCCTGCGGGCCTGGGCGTAGGTCATGTGGTCCGAAAGATAGCTCTCGACATCGCGGCCCTTTGCAGCTTCGGCCGCGATCCGGTCTCGGACGCTCGCTTCTGCGCACGTTCGGTCTCCGTGCAGGCGCTGGTGGAAGATCTCGCCTGTCGATTTGATGCGTGTCACTTGGACCCATCCGCTGGGGGGCTCATAGGCCATGGCGCTGGCTTTCGGCGCGCCCGGGAGTAGTCACCTCAGGATCGTATGCCGCCTCGAATCCGAATGCTCCTGAATCGGGCCAGTGGTCGGCATGTCATCGGTCGGTTGGGTCGATGTCGGTCGAGGGCTTGGGCAGCCGCAGCCCGTTGACTGCGTCTCGTTTGGTGTCGAGCGAGCGGCGGTCGTATCGGCTGGTGGTGCGTGGGTCGGCGTGGCCGGCAAGCGCCTGGGCGGTGGCTAGGTCGGTGCCGTTGTCGAGGAGGTCGCCGATGAGGGTGCGGCGCAGGTCGTGCGGCTTGATGGGGAGCGCAACACCTGCCTGGACTCGTCGTCGCTCGAGGAGGTCCGCGATCGTCTGTGACGTGAGATGGCGGTGTTCGACCTTGCCGCCCTTGCGTAGCGGACAGAAGAGGGCGCCGGGCTTGCCGCCGCGCAGCCGCAGCCAGGCCTCGAGCCAGGGGATCGCAGCCTCACCGATGGGGACGACTCGTTCCTTGTTGCCCTTGCCGACGAGGCGCAGGGACTGGGCGGCCGCCGAGTATGACGCCAGGGTGAGGTCGGCGGCCTCGGTACGTCTGACACCAGTCACGTAGACGACCGCGATCACCGCGGCGTCACGAACGCCGAGCGGACTGTCGTCGCAGGCGGCCAACAGCGCGGCGAGCTCGGTTTCGCCGACGTCTCGGCCAGCTGGCTCGCGCTGGCCTTTGACCGGCTCGAGGTCGATCGCCCGGTGGTAGTCGTCCGCGGTCATTAGACCGAGGCGCCAGGACTCCTTCAGGACGCGGCGGAGGGCACTGAGGTGCTTGTTAATGTGGCTGGGCGACCAGCCGATGTCGAGCATGACGGCTCGGAGCGCGGCGGTGCCCTCGTAGCGCAGCTGCCACCAGGGCACCCAGGCTCCAGTGACGAGCGGGACGCCACGGTTGAGGTCCTCGGTGGACGGCTCGTCGAGGCGTACGCCGGCGAGGATCCGTGCGAGGCGGTCGAGGCAGCCGCGCATCGTCCGCAGGGTCTCGCCTCTCAGTTGGCCCCACCTGACTTGCGGCCCGACCTACTGGTGCTCGACATCCGACTGACCGACGGCAGTGGCCTTGATCTCCTGGAGCGGATAGCCGCGACGGCGCCGGGGACCCGGGTGGTGATGCTGAGCATGTACGGCGCGAAGGGCTACATCGAGAGGGCCCGCGAACGTGGCGCGCGGGGGTACATCACTAAGGAGTGCCTTGACGAGGAATTGGTGTCGGTGCTCCGGGCTGTGATGGCTGAGGAGGGCTTCGTGTCGTTCCGCGCGGGGGCGTCGGGCGCCAGCAGGAGCGAGCGGCGCGGAAGTGCGGACATAGATGCGCTGTCCTCCCGGGAGCTCGAGGTGATAAAGTTGCTCGCAGCTGGCCTGACCTCCCGTGAGCTGGCTGAGGAGCTCGCCGTTTCGCCACGCACCGTGGAGAGTCATCGCGCGAGCATCCAGCGCAAGCTGCAGATCCGCACGAGGGCCGAGCTGGCGAGGATTGCGCTGGACGAGGGCCTCCTCGACTGAGCCTGTGGCGAAGCGTGGCGTTCAGTCCAGTCACGCACCGTGCCATGCGAGGAGCCTGAGTTCGAAGGCTGCCGGGAATCATCGGATCCTGGGGTGACCAGCCGGCCGCGAGCCGCTTGGCGACGTTGTGCCCGGGCAGCAGCGGCAGCGGTTCACCCCGGCGTTCGCAGTCGGCGAGCAGCCGTGCGATCTCGTCCGTGGGCAGGCGGGAGGCGGCGACGTGCTCGCCTGGTTGCAGAGACCACCTCCGGTCGGCGTCATTGACCGGCTCGTCGTAGTTGAACGTGGTCGTGTCGTAACGCAAGGCGGCTCGTGTCCTTGCTGAGCATGTGTCCTGTCGAGACACCCCACCTGAAGGACACGAGCCGTGAGCGAGCCTACGTGGCCGCAGCGTGATACTGCGAGCCTCATCTTCAACCTGCCTGGATACTGCGTGGTCGATGCCGTCGATCTCCCGATCGAGGGACGCCGGTCACCGTCCGTGCCGAGCACCAGGACGAGGGGTGTCAACGGCCAGTTTCTGGTCCCCGCAGCGGGTCAAGAACATCCCGGCTGGTGGTGACCTCCTCGAGGTCGTGGTGAAGAAGCCTCGATGGCGGTGTGCCGAGCCGGCGTGTGGGCGGCGGACGTTTGTCCAGGTCACCTACCAGCTCCCGTTCCGGGCGCGGTGTCTGACCCAGCCCGCGACAACAACCGCAGCGATCCCTGTGACCGTCGTATCCATCGCCGCCGCTCAGACGGTGGCCTGACGCGCTGCGGTGAGGGTGAGGGCGATGTCGTAGATCATGTCCTCCTGGCCGCCGACCAGACGCCGGCGGCGACCGCACTCCAGCAGCAGTTCGCGGACGTCCACGTCGTAGCGCTGCGAGGCGACCTCGGCGTGGCGGAGGAAGGACGAGTAGACGCCGGCGTAGCCGAGTGTGAGGGTCTCGCGGTCGACCCGGACGGGGCGGTCCTGCAGGGGGCGGACGATGTCGTCGGCGGCGTCCTGGAGCTTGAAGAGGTCGCAGCCGTGCTTGAAGTCCATGATCTCGGCGACGGCGACGAACGGCTCGATGGGGCAGTTGCCGGCGCCGGCGCCGTGGCCGGCCAGGGAGGCGTCGACGCGGTAGGCGCCGTTCTCGACGGCGACGACGCTGTTGGCGACCGAGAGCGAGAGGTTCTCGTGGGCGTGGATGCCGATCTCGGTACTGGGGTCGAGGACGTCGCGATAGGCCTTCACTCGGGCGGCGACGTCGTTCATGGTGAGCCGGCCGCCGGAGTCGGTGACGTAGACGCAGTGAGCGCCGTAGGACTCCATGAGCTTGGCCTGTCGGGCCAGCTCCTCGGGCGGGGCCATGTGGGAGAGCATCAGGAAGCCGGAGACGTCCATGCCGAGCTCGCGGGCGGCGGCGATGTGCTGGGCGGAGACGTCGGCCTCGGTGCAGTGCGTCGCGACGCGGACCGAACGGACCCCGAGCTCGTAGGCCCGCTTCAGCTCGTGGATGGTGCCGACGCCGGGGAGCAGCAGGGTGGTGAGCCGGGCGTTCTTCGGCACCGACGCGGCGGCTTCGATCCACTCCCAGTCCGTGTGGCTGCCGGGACCGTAGTTGAGCGACGAGCCGGCGAGACCGTCGCCGTGGGCGACCTCGATGGCGTCGACACCGGCCTCGTCGAGGGCGACGACGATGCGCTGGACGTCCTCGGGGGTGATCCGGTGCCGGACGGCGTGCATGCCGTCGCGGAGGGTGACGTCCTGGACGAAGATCGGGGTGCTCATGCCGTGGCCTTTCGGGCTGCGATCCGCTCGGCCACCTGCAGAGCGGCGGAGGTCATGATGTCGAGGTTGCCGGCGTACGCCGGGAGGTAGTGGGCGGCGCCCTCGACCTCGAGGAACACCGACACCTGGTGCGTCGGGCGTGCGGTGCCTTCGGCGATCAGGGTCTCCACGGGCTGGTCGCCCGGGATCTCGTTGATCTGGACCTGCTGCTTGAGGCGGTAGCCGGGCACGTAGGCCGCCACGTCGGCGACCATCTTCTCCACCGACCGGGCGATCTCCTCGTGGATCGCGGGGTCGGGGCCGTGGACCAGGGCGAAGACGGTGTCGCGCATGATCAGGGGCGGCTCGGCGGGGTTGAGGATGATGATCGCCTTGCCGCGCTCGGCGCCGCCGACCTGGGTGATGGCGGCCGAGGTGGTCTCGGTGAACTCGTCGATGTTGGCCCGGGTGCCGGGGCCGGCCGACTTGCTCGCGATGGAGGCGACGATCTCGGCGTAGGCGACGGGTACGACGCGGGCGACCGCAGCGACGATGGGGATGGTGGCCTGGCCGCCGCAGGTGACCATGTTGACGTTGGGGGCGTCGAGGTGGTCCTCGAGGTTGACGGCGGGCACGACGTAGGGGCCGATGGCAGCGGGCGTGAGGTCGATCATCCTCTTGCCGAGCGGCTCGAGCTTGGCCGAGTTGGCCTCGTGCGCCTTGGCCGAGGTGGCGTCGAAGATGATGTCGATCTCGTGGAAGTCGGGCAGCGCCATCAGCCCGTCCACTCCCTTGTGGGTGGTCTGCACGCCCATCCGGCCGGCCCGGGCGAGCCCGTCCGACCCCGGGTCGATACCGACCATCGCCCCCATCTCGAGGTGCCGGGCGTTGCGGAGCACCTTGATCATCAGGTCGGTGCCGATGTTGCCTGAGCCGATGATGGCTACCTTCGTCTTGCTCATGCTTCCTCCTGGGTGAACGTGCACGACACGGTGCCGAGGCCGGTGATGGATGCGGCGACCGTGGCTCCGGGGCTGACCGGCCGCATCGGGCCCAGCGCGCCGGAGAGGATGACCTGGCCCACGCGGAGCGGCTCGCCCAGGTCGCGGGCCCGACGGGCCAGCCACTGGACGGCCAGCAGCGGGTCGCCCAGGCACGCGGCGCCGGTGCCGACGGAGACCTCCTGGCCCGTGACCGTCATCGACATCGCGACCTCCCGGGGCTCGACCTGCTCAAGGGAGTGGTGCTCGGTTCCGAGCACGTAGGCGCCCGCGGAGGCGTTGTCGGCGACGGTGTCGGCGTAGGTGATGTCCCAGCCGGCGACCCGGCTGTCGCAGATCTCGAGCGCCGCCACCGCGTAGGCGACGGCGTCGCGGACCTGGTCGACGTCGAGCGCGCCGTCGGCCAAGTCGTGCCTGAGGACGAAGGCGACCTCCGCCTCCACCCGCGGCTGCAGGAACCGGCCGATCGGCACGACATCGCCGTCGGTGTACGCCATGTCGTCGAGGAGCACCCCGAAGTCGGGTTGGTCGACGCCGAGCTGCTCCTGCACCGCCGGCGAGGTCAGTCCGATCTTGCGGCCCACGATGGTCAGCCCCGCGTCGACACGGGCGCCGATGCCTCGTCCCTGCACGGCATACGCGGAGGCGACGTCGTCGCGGCCGATCAGGTCGCGCACCGGATCGCATGGCGTGCCGGTGCTGGCCGCCGCTGCGAGCCGCCTGGCTGCTTCGTCGATGGCCGTCGGGGTGACGGCGCGCGTGGAGTGGCTCATCTCCATATGGTTGGGCAGCTCATCCGCAGGACCAAGGCCCGAGTTCCGGTCACAAGAACTCGGCCCTCCTTGCGGCAACAGAGCCGGGGAACGCGCCGAAGGTCGCTACGCGTAGTGCCCGTAAGCTCAGCGCAGTGTGGATCTGCGGGCGAGGGTTGCGGCGATCCCGGCTGCGGTTGCGTGGACGGCGCTGGCATGGCGCGCGGGTTGGAAACGCCCGACGGGTCCGGTGACGCTGATGCCGGCTAAGGCCTGGTCGTTCTCGTCGAGGATGGGTGCGGCGACGCAGATGATGCCCACGGCCGATTCCTCGTACTCGAAGGCGACACCCGTGGCCATCACCTCGTCGAGCTGTCCTCGGAGCACGGTCCGGTTGACGACAGTCCGTGGGGAGCACCGCTGGAGGCGCGTCCCCAGCACCGCCTCTCTTACCTCCGGCGGGGACCACGCGAGGAGGGCCTTGCCGATGGCAGTGGCGTGCATGGGCATTCGTCCCCCGAGCCGGGAGGGCGCTGCGGCTTGGCGATGGCCTCCCATCTTCGCGACGTAGACGACCTCGTGGCCCTCCCGCACCCCGAGGTGGACCGTCTCGTGGGTGCGTTCGTAGAGCTCCTCGAGGAAGGGTGTGGCCACTTCCAGCAGGTTTCGTTCGACAGAGGCACGCATGCCCAGCTCGAAGACCAGCCGGGAGAGGCGGTACCTACCCTCGACGCGTTCGAGGAGGCGCGCACCGACTAGGTCGCCCAACAGGCGGTGCAACGTCGCCTTCGCCAGGCCCGTGCGGAGCTGCAGGTCGGCGAAGCCGAGCACCGTGTCCTCCACGGTGAAGGCCAGCAGTACCTTCATCGTCTTTCCGAGTACGGTCTCCGGACCGGGTGCTAGTGTCGCCTGCACGGCTAGGCCGGTTCGTCGAGGGTGTCCGCGAACAGCGCAACGGTGCTCATGATGTGTGACTCCATGGCGACCCGTGTGATGTCGCCGTTCCTGGACTTGATGGCGGTGGGGATGATGTCGTGATCGTGGTTGCGGTCATGGCGCGAATTGGAGAGCGGCCCGGGGCGCGGGGGGGCACGACGACCGAGTCGATGCCGGCGCGGTGCAGAAGATGCGAGAGCATCAGGCCTGCGGGCCCGCCGACGACGATGCTGACCTGGGTCCGGGTGAGTGCCATCAGGTGTCCGTCCTGTCGGTGAGGGGGACCTCGACGAGCTCCTGGAGATCGGAGAAGGCAATGCCGAAGAGTTCGCGCACGGCCACGCCCTGCGGCTCGAGGAGGAACACCCCGTGGTCAGTGTAGACACGGCTCACGCAGCCGACGCCGGTCAGCGGCATAGTGCACTCGGGCACCAGCTTGGACCTTCCGTCCCGGGTGAGCAGGCTCATCATCACGAACGTGTGCTTGGCGCCGATGGCGAGGTCCATCGCTCCGCCCACGGCCGGGATGGCGTCGGGCTTGCCGGTGTGCCAGTTGGCCAGGTCGCCGGTGGGGGAGACTTGGAAGGCTCCGAGCACGCAGTAGTCGAGGTGGCCGCCGCGCATCATCGCGAACGAGTCGGCGTGGTGGAGGTACGACGCACCAGGCAGCTCGGTGACCGGGACCTTGCCGGCGTTGATGAGGTCAAGGTCGACCTCGTCGCCGTGCGCCTCGGGACCCATGCCGAGCATGCCGTTCTCGGTGTGCAGGATGACGCCGGCTGTGGGGTCGAGGTGGTTGGAGACCTTGGTGGGCTGGCCGATGCCGAGGTTCACGAACGAACCCGGTGGGATGTCTTGAGCGACGATCGCGGCGAGCTGGTCGGAGCCCATAAGTTCCTCAGTGTTGCTCACTGACCCTCCTCGGGATCGTCGGGCGCTCGGACGGCACCTCGATCACGCGGTCGACGTAGATGGACGGGGTCACCACATGTTCGGGGTCGATGCCGCCGAGAGAGCGGATCTCGTGCACCTGTACGACCGTGGTCTTCGCGGCGGCGGCCATTATTGGCCCGAAGTTGCGGGCGGTCTTGCGGTAGACGAGGTTGCCGAGCCGGTCGGCGGCGTAGGCCTTGATTAGTGCGACGTCTGCGTGGATCGGGTATTCCAGCACATAGTAGCGGCCGTCGATCTCGCGGACCTCCTTGCCCTCGGCTAGCGGCGTGTTGTAGCCGGTGGGTGTGAAGAAGGCGCCGATGCCGGCACCTGCAGCGCGGATCCGTTCGGCGAGGTTGCCCTGCGCGACGAGCTCGAGTTCGATCTTCCCGGTGCGGTACTTCTCGTCGAAGTGGTGGGAGTCGGACTGCCGGGGGAAGGAGCAGATGATCTTGCCGACCCGACCCTCGCGGATGAGCGCAGCGAGGCCGCGGTCGCCGTTGCCGGCGTTGTTGTTGACCACGGTGAGGTCCTTGGCCCCGGACTCGATCAGTGCCTCGATCAGCTCCACCGGCTGACCGGCGGTGCCGAAGCCGCTGATCATCACGGTGGCTCCGGCGGCGATGTCGGCGACCGCCTCCTTGGCGGTCTCGACGAACTGGGTCTCGCTCACGCGACGGCTCCCCGGGTGCTCTCTAGGACGACGGCCAGGCCCTGGCCCACGCCGATGCAGATCGCGGCTACGCCCCAGCGTTCGCCGGTGGACTCCAGCGAGCGGGCCAGGGTGCCGAGGATCCGGGTGCCGGACGCGCCGAGGGGGTGGCCGATCGAGATGGCGCCGCCGTGCCGATTGATGATGTGGGGGTCGATGTCCCAGGCACGGATGCAAACCAGCGACTGGGCGGCGAAGGCCTCGTTGAGCTCGACTGCTGCGACGTCGTGCCAGGTGATGCCGGCGCGGCGCAGGGCGATGTTCGCCGCTTCCACCGGCGCAAAGCCGAAGAACTGTGGCTCGTTAGCGAACGCACCCCAGGCTGCGATTCGCGCCAGCGGCTCGGTGCCGATCTGCCGGGCGGCGTTGGCGCTGCCGAGGAGTGCGGCGGACGCCCCGTCGTTGAGGGGTGAGGCGTTGCCTGGGGTGACCGTCCCATCTTTGCGGAAGACCGGCTTCAATCCGGCGAGCTTGTCCAGCGTGGAGTCGGGGCGGATCGACTCGTCACGCGGGAGGTCCACGCCGGGGACGGCCACGACCAGCTGGTCGTAGAAGCCGCTGTCCCACGCCTTCGCCGCAGCCTGGTGCGAGCGGAGCGCGAACTCGTCCTGGTCCTCGCGGGCCACGCCCTCGCGCTCTCGGAGCTGTTCGGTGGCCTCACCGAGTGAGACCGTCCACTCCGTCGGCATCGCCGCGTTGACCAGCCGCCACCCCAGCGCGGTCGAGACCAGCTCCGCGTTGCCCGCCGGGTAGGGCCGCTCGGGCTTGGGCAGCACCCACGGGGCGCGGGACATCGACTCGACACCACCGACCAGCACCACGTCGGACTCCCCGAGCGTGAGCTGGCGGGCGCCGGCGATGGTGGCGTCCAGGCTGGAGCCGCACAGCCGGTTCACCGTCGAGGCGGGAACCGAGGGGGGCAGCCCGGCGAGCAGACCGGCCATCCGGGCGACGTTGCGGTTGTCCTCGCCGGCCCCGTTGGCGTTGCCGAACACGACCTCGTCGACCTGGCCCCCCTCGAGACCGGTCCGCTCCACGAGCGTGCGGATCACCAGGGCTGCCAAGTCGTCGGGGCGCACTGCCGCCAGCGCCCCGCCGTACCTGCCGAAGGGGGTGCGGACAGCGTCGTACACGAACGCGTCATTCATCAGGGGTCTCCAGGGAGTCGAGCGTCTCTTGTGCGACGGCGAAGGCGTGGTTGGCGGCAGGCACGCCGCAGTAGATGCCTGCTTGGATGATGACCTCGGCGATCTGCTCAGGAGTCAGCCCGTTGGTGCGCGCGGCGCGCACGTGCATGGCGAACTCCTCCCAGTGGCCGAGCGCGATCATCGCGGTGAGCACCGCGACGCTGCGGGTACGCCGGTCGAGGCCGGGGCGGGTCCAGACGCTGCCCCACGCGTAGCGGGTGATCAGCTCCTGGAAGTCGGTGGTGAACGGTGTCTTGTGTGCCTCGGCGCGGTCGACGTGCGCGTCTCCGAGCACCTCGCGGCGCACCCGCATGCCGTCGTCGTAGGTGTCGCTCATCGTTTCCCTCCGGTCGCAAAGTCGTTCAGGGCCCGGGCGACCGCGTCGGGGTCCTCGGCCGGCGGCAGGTGGCCACAGCCGGTGAACACGTTCATCGAGCTGTTCGGCGCACGGTCCGCGGTGGTCTCCCGGGCGGTGTGCGGGGAGATCACGACGTCCTGGTCGCCTGGGGCGACGAGCAGCGGCACCGTGGCGTCGGCGAGCCGGTCCCGCACGTCGAAGTCGGCGAGCGCCTCGCAGGCCAGGGCGTAGGAGTCCTTGTCCGCGTCGGCCAGCGAGAGGAGCAGCCGGGTGCCGGTGGCCGGGTCGCGCATCAGGAAGCCGGGCGCGAACCAGCGCTCGGAGGAGCCGGAGACCATCACGGAGGTGCCGGCCTTGCGCACCAGGGCGGCCCGTTCATGCCAAGCAGAGGGCTCGCCGATCTTCGCCGCACTCGCGATGCAAGCGACTGCGGTGAACACGCCGGGATCAAGGGCAAGTTCCAGCGCGACGGCGCCTCCCAGCGAAACGCCGGCGTACGCCGCGGGTCGGTCGCCAGCGACGTCGGCGGCGAGGCGGCGTACCGCCGCGGCCAGCTCGCCGACCGTGAACGGCCCGGTCGCCGGCTTGCTGCGGCCGTGCCCAGGCAGGTCCCAGCCGACGACCTCGAAGTCATAGGCGAGGCGGCGTGCTGTCGCCTCCCACAGTGCCTCGACCGAGGTGCCAAGAGATGGGCCGACGACCAGCAGCCGAGGTGACTCAGGTCCTCCGGCGAGGCGAGTCGCGGTCAGGTCCGGCTCAGCCATGCGCAGCCCTTCCCTCGGGCACGCGGGCGAGCACGGTGTCGATGAAGGCGTCGGTCGAGCCGAGGTAGTCGGCGGGCTTCCCCCCGCCACCCCGCTCGGACAGAAGTTCGTCGGCGGCGGCAGCCACACGGTCTCCCATCCGTTTCCCGTCGACCTCCAGCCCGGCGGTCAGCTCCGCGGCCTGAGACGCCGCGGTCACGCCCGCCTCCAGCAGCCGGACCAGCGCAGGCCACTCGGAGTGCCAGGCACCGTCCGGTCGCTCGTCGACCGCCTGGGCCGCGGCGAGATGGAGCTGGGCACCGAGCAGCGGTGCCTGCAGTGCGACGCTGCGGATCAGCACGCTGAGCACCGGGTTGCGCTTGTGCGGCATGGTCGAGGAGCCGCCACGACCTGCGACCGTGCCCTCGCGCAGCTCGCCGATCTCGGGCCGGGACAGCGTGGAGACGTCGGCGGCCACCACCCCGAGGGCGTCGCAGGTGCTCACCACGGCCGAGCCGATGCGGGTGATCACGGAACGGTTGGTATGCCACGGCACACCTGGCCAGTCCAAGGCCAGCTCGTCGGCGAAGGCCCGCGCTGCGGCGAGTGGCTCGTCGGTGAGCTCGCCGACCAGGGCCAGGGTTCCCGCCGCACCACCGCACTGCACCGGCAGCGTCCCGAGAACGTCGTCGACCTGCGCCACAGCATCGAGGACACCGGCGAGCCACTGGGCGGCTTTCAGCCCGAACGTGATCGGCACTGCGTGCTGGGTGAGCGTGCGCCCGACCATGAGCGTCGAACGGTGCCGACCGGCGAGCGCCGCGAGCGCGCGCGAGGTGGCGGCGAGGTCGTCACCCATCCGCACCAGCGCGTCGCGGGCCAACAGCACCAGCGCGGTGTCCACAACGTCTTGGCTGGTCAGCCCGCGGTGCACGACCCGCGCGGCGTCCTGGCCCACGGCCTCCTGGAAAAGTTTCACCAGCGGGACGACGGCGTTGCCGGCGGCCTCAGACTCCGCGGCCAGCGCCGCCATGTCGACCTCCCAGTCCTGCGTGACCTTCGCCACCTGCCCGGCGAGGTCGCCGTCGACGGCACCGACCCGGGCCAGCGCACGCAGCCAGGCAACCTCCACCTGAAGCATCGCCCCGACCAACGCGGCGTCTTCTAGGGCCCCGGCGCTGCGATGGGAGCCGGGGGTCAGCAGGGAGTAGCCCGTCATGCGTGCCCCGGAAAGGCCAGGAAGAGAGTCTCCCGGTCACCCTGCAGGTGGACGTCGAAGCGCAGACTCCCGTCGTCCTCGCGGACCACCATCAGCGTTTCGCGCTGCTCGGCGGAGAGCCCAGCCAGGAAGGGATTGGACCCGACCGCTTCACCGGGCAGGTAGGCCCGCGTGAAGAGCCGGTTGAGCAGACCACGTGCGAAGACCACGACCGCGAAGAAGGGCGCGCCTCCGTCGACGGCGCCGGGCTCGAGCGTCGTGAAGGAGTAGCGTCCAGCCGGGTCGGTGGCGCAGCGGCCCCATCCGGTGAAATCGCGGTCCCGGCGCCACGAACCCTCGAGCTGCGGGATGGTCCCGCCCGGGTCGGCCTGCCGGATCTCCAGCATCGCGTCGGGCAGAGGTGACCCGTTGCCGTCGTACACGGTGCCGCGGAGGCGGACCGCTCCCAGCGTGGCGGCCGGCACCAGTTCGTGGCCCCCCTCGTAGGGCAGCGCGTAGTGGAAGAAGGGGCCGATGGTCTGGCCCGGGGTAGCGGGCAACTGCTCAGGCATCGTGGTGACCCTCTCGCTCCAGCGGGGTGGCGTGGCTGCCGGTGAGCACGATGTCCCAGCGGTAGCCGGTCGCCAACTCGTGTGAGGTGACGTTGTGGTCGTAGGCCGCCACCAGTCGGTCGCGCGCCGCCTGGTCGGTGATCGACTGGTAGATCGGGTCGAGTGCGAAAAGCGGGTCCCCGGGGAAGTACATCTGGGTGATCATCCGTTGGGTGAACTCGGTGCCGAAAAGCGAGAAGTGGATGTGCGCGGGGCGCCAGGCGTTGTGATGGTTGCGCCACGGATAGGGACCTGGCTTGATCGTGGTGAAGTGGTAGGAGCCGTCGGCATCGGTGAGGCAGCGGCCGGTGCCCGTGAAGTGCGGGTCGAGTGGCGCGGGATGCTGGTCACGCTTGTGGACGTAACGACCGGCGGCGTTGGCCTGCCAGATCTCCACGAGCTGGTGGCGCACCGGCCGACCGTCGCTGTCGGTGATGCGCCCCGTGACGACCATCCGCTCGCCGATCGGGTCGCCGCCGCCCTGGATCGTGAGGTCCGCCTCGAGTGGGTCGACGTCGGAATGGCCGAATACCGGTGCCATCAGCTCGATGCCCTCGGGGTCGGCGTGGTGGAGGCCTTTGGTGGGGTGCCGCAGCAGTGAACTGCGGTACGGCGGGAAGTCGATCATGGGCTGGGTCTCGCCGGCCGGGGCATCCGCGTGGATCTTCCCGATCTCCTCGCTGATGACCGACTGGGGCGCCAGGTCGGGACTCTGCGGTGTGCTCACGGTCCTCAAGGTAGACGTGCCCCACCTCTCCCAGCGACACTGAACTTTCGCTGAGCGAAAGACATGGATCAAATGGCAGGCAACACCTCCACACCCGGCGCCACCGTGGTCTCCCGGGCGCTCGCGCTGCTGTCCGCCTTTGACACCGCCCACCGGCATCTAACCTTGAGCGACATGGCCCGACGGGCCGACCTACCCACCCCCACGGCGTACCGGCTGGCCGGCGAGCTGGTGCGCGGGGGGATGCTCGTGCGCCGGCCGTCCGGGGAGTACGTCATCGGCCGTCGGCTCTGGGACCTCGGCCTGCTAGCCCCGCTGCAGTCTGGCCTCCGTGAGATCGCCTCGCCGTTCCTCAACGACCTGCACGCCGCCACGCTGGCGACGGTGCATCTCGCCGTCCGGGACCGCACGCAGGCGCTATACGTCGACCGGCTCTCCGGTCGCGCATCCGTGCCGGTGGTCAGCACGGCCGGATCGCGGTTGCCGCTGCACGCCACCGGTGTCGGCAAAGTGCTGCTGGCCCATGCACCCGAGCGGATGCAAGAACAGGTGCTGGGTGACCTGTCGCGGATGACGCCTTACACCATCACACAGCGCTCCTTGCTGTGCGGGCAACTGGCGCGGGTCCGCCGCGACGGCTACGCGATCACCGAGGAGGAGATGACCCTCGGTGCCTGCTCAGTCGCGGTGCCCGTACACCGCAGCGCAGCCGGCGGCGAAGTGGTCGCGGCCATCGGCGTCGTCGTACCCACACTCAAGCGGCACCGCCCCCCCCTGGTCGCGGCCCTCCAGGTGGCCGCTCAGGGTATCGGCCGGTCGTTGGAGGAGTTGAGGTAATCAGTCCGGCATGAACCCAGAACTCCTGACATGATTGCGTATCGATCCTGCGACCCGCGCCTACATCGAGCGACGGCTGGCCGAAGGCAAGACCAGCAAGGAGATCGGCCGCTGCCTCATTGGACGAGTATGGCCCGGCAGGCCAGGTTGGTCTGTTCGTCGGGAACGGCGAGGGACGGCCTCGATGTCTCGCCACTCGATGGCCTGTTTGAGCTGGTCGGTCGCCGACGAGCTCGGCCGCCTGATGTCGCCCTCGTCGTTGCCGGGTGGCCTGATCGGCGCGAGAGAGCAGCCCCGGTGAGGGCCGAACAATGAGGATCCGACGGTCGGCCCGGCTCCAGCGGCGATGTCCGGCCGGGAGGTCAACAGATGTTCTGTGGATGGGACTGGGGCTCGACCGGGCACGCGGTGTGCCTCATCGATGACCAGGGCGCGGTTATCAAGAGATGGCTGGTTCAGCACACCGAGGACCAACTCATGAAGTTGTTCTGCGAACTTGCCGAGCTCGTCGAGGGAGGCGACGTGGCGCAAGTGCCGGTCGCGATCGAACGCGGAGAAGGCTTGGTCGTCGGCTTGATCGCAGGCGCTGGTCACCCGGTCTGGATGGTCGAGCCTGCCGCTTTCAAGGCCGCCCGTCCACGGTGGGGCTTGGCCGGTGCGAAGTCAGATCTCGGTGACGCGTTCATGCTCGCCGACTACGCCAGAACCGACGGCCATCGGCTGCGCCGGGTCGAGCCCGTTGAGCAGGCGACTCGTGAACTCGCCGCGTTGGTGCGGGCACGAACGGCACTGGTCAAGGCGCGCACCGCGGCGTCCAACCAGCTGTGGGCTGTCCTGGCCGAGCACTGGCCCGGCGCCGCTGTGGTCTTCCAGAAGCTGACCTCTCAGATCGCGCTCGCGTTCTTGAGCGACTATCCGACACCTCAGGCCGCAGCACTGCTTGGCGAGCGCCGGATGGGTCAGTTCTGCCGTCGACACAGCTACCGCGGCGGCAAGTCCCCGGCAGAGTTCCTCAGCCGGGGCCGGGCGGCTCCTGCCAGCGCGAGCCCGCTCGCACCGAGGATCCTCGAATCAGTCGTCCATGGCTCGGTCGCTCAGATTGGGCTGCTCAACACCGAGATCACCCGTCTGGAACGCGACCTCGCCAGCGCGCTCGCGGCTCACCCCAAGACGACCTTGCTCCAGACGCTTCCCCGTGCTGCCACGGTCAGCCTGGCAGCACTGATTGCGGAGACCGGGCCTCTGCTTGAGCGTTGCGACAACCCCGAACAGGTCGCCGCCATGTGTGGTGCCGCCCCCGTCACCCGCGCCTCGGGCAAGTCCCCGCACCGTCGGGTTCCGCTACACCGCCAACAAGCCTGCACGCGTCGCGATCACCAGCTTCGCCGACAACTCCCGACACTCCTCGTCCTGGGCGGCCGACGCCTACCAACGAGCACGTGCGCGCGGCGCCCGACATCCTCACGCCGTCCGGATCCTCGCCCGCGGATGGATCCGAGTCATCTGGGCATGCTGGACCACCGACAGCGTCTACGACCCCTCGCGACACCGCGGCGAACAGCTCCTTGCCGCAGCGACTTGACCAAGAGAGCTCAAGCGCTACATCAGCCGGCAGATCTTCCGAACGCTCGCCGCAGCTTACCCTGGCCGCGAGGCCATGCCGTCAGCGGCTTGACGCGACAATGAAGCATCCTGGGTTCTCCATCGTTTGGAAACGAGGATGGATTCAGGCCGAAGGACACCACCGCGGGGAAGCCGACGACGCGCCGCTACAGCCCGGATGGGAAGGCGGCCCGGATGAGTAGGCCGCTGCAGTGCGGATGGTCAGGACGCTGCGTGCCGAGCTGGGCGCTGAGCACGGCACGATCCAGCGCGTCGCAACCCAGCTCGGGTGCGGCACACCGAATCGGTCCGGTCCTGGGTGCGTCAGGCCGACATCGACGGGGGCTACTTGCCGGGGGTCAGCACAGCGATGCGGCGAAGATGAAGGCGCTTAAGCAGGAGAACCGTGAGCTCAAGGCCCGGCCACGTTGTCGCCGAGATTTCGGCCGACGAGCGGGTGTGCTTGCCCCGCCAGCCCATGCGTGGTCTACTGAGCAGAACGCGCCTCTGGTCAACAGAGGGACAGGGAACGGCGATTGACTATGGGACGCCCGAGGAGACTGATTCAGATGACCGACCAGACCGGCGTGCTCGCCGATGTGCGGCGCGGGATGATCCCCGCGCACGTCTACAACGACCGCGAGATCTTCGAGCTCGAGAAGGAGCGGGTCTTCGCCCGTGCCTGGGTGTTCGTCGGTCACGAGTCGGAGATCGCCCAGCCCGGCGACTACGTGGTGCGCCGGGTGCTGCAGGACTCTTTCATCGTCACCCGGGACGAGGAGGGCGAGATCCGGGCGCACTTCAACATGTGCCTGCACCGCGGGATGCAGGTGTGCCGGGCGGAGATGGGCAACGCCTCGCACTTCCGCTGCCCGTACCACGGCTGGTCCTACCGCAATGACGGGCGGATCGTCGGCCTCCCATTCCACCAAGACGCTTACGGCGGCGAGGCGGGGTTCAAGCGCAATGGGCAGCGCCTACTGTCGGCGCCTAACCTGGCGACCTACAACGGGTTGATCTTCGTGTCGCTGGACCCGGACGCGCCACCCCTGGAGGAGTTCCTCGGCGACTTCCGCTTCTACCTGGACTACTACACCAAGCAGAGCGGCAGTGGCATCGAGCTGCGCGGCCCGCAGCGCTGGCGGGTCAAGGCCAACTGGAAGATCGGAGCGGAGAACTTCGCCGGCGACATGTACCACACGCCGCAGACCCACACCTCGGTGGTGGAGATCGGGCTGTTCCGGGAGCCCAAGGCCGAGAAGCGCAAGGACGGGGCCACCTACTGGGCGGGCGCCGGGGGCGGGACGACCTACAAGCTCCCCGAGGGCGACCTCGACGAGCGGCTGCGCTACGTCGGGTATCCGCAGGAAATGGTGGACCGGATGAAGCAGCATCTGTCGTCCGATCAGCTCAAGGTTATCGGCGACGACGGCTTCATGATCAGCGCGGCGTCTATCTACCCGAACCTCTCCCTCGTGCACAACTGGCCGCGGGTGGCCGACTCCGAGAACGTGCTGCCCTTCATCTCCATCCGGCAATGGCAGCCGATCAGCGAGGATGAGACCGAGGTGCTGTCGTGGTTCGCCGTCGACGCCGAGGCGCCGGAGGAGTTCAAGGCGTTGTCCTACAAGGCGTACTTGATGTGCTTCGGCTCGACAGGCATGTTCGAGCAGGATGACGTGGAGAACTGGGTCTCTCTGACCAACACCGCAGCTGGCTCCATGGCCCGCCGACTGCGGTTGAACAGCCGGATGGGCATCCTTGAGGACGACACTGAGGTGATCCCGCAGCTCACCGTCGAGCAGTTTCACGGTCCGGGGTCGGCGCACACCGGCTACAGCGAGTACAACCAGCGAGCACTGCTCAGCCGCTGGGCCGACGACCTGGAAACGCCGATGTCCATCGCGGCCACGGTCGAGGTGGGTGGACCGCGGGAGGGCGCCCCAGATGCCTCCGCAAAAATCTCGGCCGCGGCCGGCGATGTCGCCGCCGCGTCGCACGGGACGGCCGCGCAGGCATGACCGACACTCATTCCGCGAGTTCTGTGCTCGGCAGGAACGCCTCCCGTGTTCAGCGGACCGGGCGGTCGCTGCCCTTCGGGGACCAGCGGCACCTGATGGCCCACCAGTGGCTGGTCGACGAGGCGTGGATGCTCGACGCCCAGTCCTACTCCGACTGGCTGGACCTTCTCACCGACGACATCCACTACCTGATGCCGGTGCGGGTCACAACCGCGCTGGGCGCCGGCTACGACACCTCTCCGGGGATGGCCCACTTCGACGAGGACAAGTACTCCCTGTCCCGGCGGGTCGCCCGGTTCCTCACCGAGCACGCATGGACCGAGGACCCGCCGTCCCGCCTGCGCCACCACCTCAGTAACGTGCGCGCCTTCGCCGCCGATCTGGACGGGCATCTGGTGGAGGACCACCTGGTGGTCGAGTCGGCGACCCTGCTTTTCCGCAGTCGTGGCGACGTCCGCGAGGGCTCGTTCGTCTCCGCCGGGCGCGAGGACGTCCTACGCCGCACTCCCGAGGGGTGGAAATTGGCCCGTCGCACGATCCTCGTGGACGACTCGGTCATGCGGATGCAGAACCTGGCGATATTCCTGTGACGCTGCACTGGGAGGGCGAGGAGGCTGATGCCCGGGCTGCGCGGCGCGCCGCAGCCGAGCGCGACGCGTTGCTCGCGGGCGTCCGCGGCGACGCCACCACCATCGCGAACGAGTTCGCCGAGGTGCGGGTGGTCCGCGTCGATACCCGCAACGGTTCCCGGCTCCTGGTCGAGTCACCGAAGTCCGGGCAGTGGGTAGCGCTGGACCCCCTAGAGCTCGAGGCTCTGACTTGGCAGAGCACCGCCACCTTCTCGGCGATGATCGGCAACCCCTTCGGATCGCTGGTCACCGACGGAACCGCCGGCATCCGCGAAGACGGCGCGGTCCCTGAGGGCGGCAACGAGCCGCCGCAGCACCCGCCCGGGGGTGGCAGCCAGTGACCGCCGGCTGGCTCGAGGGGCGGCGAGCGCTGGTCGTGGGCGCGGGCTCGGGCATCGGCCGTGCGGTTGTGGACGTCTTCCTCGCCGAGGGCGCGCGGGTCGCGGTCCTGGAGCGCGATCCGGACAAGAGTGCGGCGATCGGGGCGGCCCTGCCGGACGTCCCGGTCACCGTCGGCGACGCGGTCACCCGTCAGGCCAACGACGCCGCGGTCACTGCGGCGGTCGAGGCCTTCGGGGGGCTGGACGTTCTGGTCAACTGCGTGGGGGTGTTCGACTTCTACCGCAGTCTTCTCGACCTCGACGCCGACGTGCTAGACGTCGCCTTCGACGAGATGTTCCGCACCAATGTGCTTTCCCACTTGCAGTCCGTGAAAGCGGCACTGCCCCATCTGCAGGCGTCGGGGCGCGGAGTGGTGCTCCTTACAGAGTCGACGTCCTCCTATTTCCCGGGTCGAGGCGGCGTTCTGTACCTGTCCTCGAAGTTCGCCGTCCGCGGGATCGTCACGGCGCTCGCCCACGACCTGGCGCCGGAGGTGCGGGTCAACGGGGTCGCACCGGGCGGCACGCTGGGCACCGACCTGCGTGGGTTGCCTAGCCTGGGAACTGCGGGGCGCAGCCTCGGCGACATCCCGGGCCGCGCCGAGGAACTGGCGTCCCGGGTACCGCTGCAGGTCGCGCTGACGGCTGCGGACCACGCGTGGAGCTACGTGTTCCTAGCCTCCGACCGGTCCCGTGGCATCACCGGCGGGGTTGTCCACCCCGACGGCGGGATCGGCGTCTCCGCTTCCCCCAGAAAACGTTCCTGACCCACCCCCCCATCGAACAAGGAGAGCTCATGCCCCGGTTGTTGGCCGACGTCAAGGCCTGTCAGGGATACGGCAACTGCATCACCGGCGCACCCGACGCCTACGACATCGACGACGACGGCAAGGTTGTGCTCCTGACCGAGGAGATCAGCGACGCCGACCGGCCGCGGGTCGAGGAAGCCGCGCGCAGTTGTCCGGCCAACGCGCTGAGCATCGAGGACTGATGACGGATCCCCGGACCGTAGTCGTCGTCGGAGCGTCGGTCGCCGGCGTGCGGACGGCCCAGTCTCTGCGTACCGAGGGCTTCGGCGGTCGCATCGTCCTCGTGGGCGACGAGCCGGACCTGCCCTATGACAAGCCGCCGCTGTCCAAACAATTCTTGACCGGCTGTTGGTCCGTTGAACGGATCGCGCTGCTGACCGCCGAGGCGGCGGCAGCAGCCGAGATCGAGCTGCGCCTGGGGGTCGCGGCGCAGCGTCTGGACGTCGCCGACCGGCAGGTGGTGCTCATTGATGGGAGCACGATCGACTACGACGCTGCGGTGCTCGCCACCGGTGCTGCCGCGCGCCCCGCCCCGTGGTCGCCCACATCGGGGGTGCATGTGTTGCGTTCCATGGCCGACGCGCGCGCGCTGCGTGACGACCTGGAGGTCGACCGGCCAGTTGTGATCATCGGCGGGGGCTTTATCGGCGCGGAGGTGGCAGCCACCGCGCACGCCCTGGGCAGAGAAGTCACCGTCGTCGATCCCCTTTCCGCTCCGATCGGACGCGTCGTCGGCCGAGAGGTCGGAGAGTTGTTCGTCGACCTGCACACCCGGCACGGCGTGACCACGAAGTTCGGGGTGGGTGTCGAGTCGGTCGAGGGCGAAGCCGGTGACCTAACGGTGCAGTTGACCGACGGTTCGCAGTTGGCGGCGGGGACCGTCGTGGTCGGGATCGGCGCCGTTCCCAACGACGGCTGGCTGGCGGGCTCGGGCCTCCTCGTGGACGACGGCGTCGTCTGCGACGAGCACTGCCGGGCGGTCGACGCCGCCGACGTGTACGCCGTCGGTGACGTGCTGCGGTGGTTCCACCCGGGACACGGAGAGCATGTGCGAGTCGAGCACTGGACCAACGCGGTTGAGTCCGCTGCCGTGGTGGCACACAACATCGCCCACCCCGAGGAGCTGCGGTCCCACTGCCCGGTCGAGTACGTGTGGAGCGACCAGTACGACTGGAAGATTCAGATTGTCGGCCGGCCGGTTGGGGCGACCCGGCACACGCTGGTGGGGGACCTGACTAGTGCCCATCCCCGCGGAGCGGCGGTCTACGCCGATGACAGCGGGGACCTGCGGGGAGCGGTCGCGGTTAACTGGCCCAAGGCGTTGCTGGTCTGCCGGAGGGCGGTGGGTGCGGGCGCGTCGTTCGACGACGTCGTCGCCCAGCTCGACCGGCTGTCGGCCGCGGGGGCGGCGCCGGCATGAGCGGTGGGTACGCCGCTGAGCGGCAGCTCGTCGCGGATGCATGTCGGGTCGCCGCAGCTCGTGGGCTGTCCGACGGGTTCCTGGGCCACGTCAGCCTGCGGATCGACGAGGAACGCTTGTTGATCCGCTGCCGCGGCCCTCAGGAGCGGGGCTTGGCCTGGACGACGGCCGCCGACGTCCACCTCGTTGACCAGGGCGGCGCCCCTGGAGCTCCGGGCGAGCTCGATGGATGGTCTCCACCGAACGAATTGCCGCTGCATGTGGAGGTGCTGCGTTCCCGGCCGGAGGCCGCCTCAGTCGTCCACGTGCACCCGCGGGCGGTAGTCGCAGCAGACCTGGCTGGCCTCGCGATCCGCCCCATCGTCGGTGCGTTCGACATCCCGGGCGCCAAGCTGGCCGCCGGCGGGGTGCCCGTCTACCCGCGTGGCGTGCTCGTTCGGAGCCGTGGCCTGGCCTTGGAGATGGTGGCGGCCATGGGTAAGCGGCCGGTCGTCGTGCTCCGCGGGCACGGCTTGACTAGCAGCGGTGGATCGGTCCAGGAAGCGGTCCTGCGGGCGATCAGCGTGGACTCTCTGGCCCGGCTGTCCCTCCAGATCGCCGCGGCGGGAGGGGCGCAAGCGGATCTGCCGGCCGAGGACTTGGCGGCGCTGCCCGACCTCGGACCGGGCTTCAACGAGGGCGTGGCGTGGCGGCATGAAGTCGCCAGGATGGGGTGACCGCCGGGGCGCAGGTCCTCGGCGTCGGTCCCTGCGCAGCAGACACCCCGTAGCCTCAGACCCATGAGAGCGATGTCGAACCTGCCGCCGACACCGGAATTTGGCTCGGCGCCGCAGTACCCGATCGAGTCGGTGGACAACGCACTCCGGGTGGTGCTGCTGCTGGGGGAGCACCCCAGCCTGCGGCTGACGGACGTCAGCAAGTACCTGGGGGTGGCATCATCCACTGCCCACCGGCTGCTTGCCATGCTCCAGTACCGCGGCTACGTCCGGCAGGATGCCGCGACGCGCAGTTACGTCCCGGGGCCGACCCTGGACTCGCTGGCCTTCGGTCTGCTGCGCCGACTCGACGCCCGAGACCGGGCACGCCCGGTGCTCGAGCGGCTCAACAACGATCTGGGGGAGACGGTGCACCTGGGCCGGCTCGAGGGGAACGAGGTCCACTTTATCGATTCCATCGAGAGTGATCGGGCCCTGCGAGTGGCCAACCGGCTCGGGCGCAGCATGCCCGCCCATTGCACTTCCACCGGCAAGGCGCTGCTGGCCATGCTGACTGACGATGAGCTACATCTGCTTTATCCCGACGAGCGGCTCATCCAGCTCACCCCGCATTCGCTAGGCACCCGGACCGAGCTTCTCGACGCGGTGCGCACGATCCGTTCCCGGGGGTTCGCGACGAGCAAGGAGGAGAGCGAGGAGGGTGTCGCCTCCCTCGCCGTCGCACTGGCCTCGACCCGCTCTCCGCGGTTGGCGGTCAACGCCTCGCTGCCTCTCAGTCGCATGAGCTCGGCGACCGAGCAGGACATCCTCACTCGGCTGGTAGCTGCGGCGGAGGAGATCGACCACCTCCTGCTCTGATCGGCGTGGTCAGTCCGAGGTCGGCTGGGCCTCAGGCGGGACTGGGCTGCCCGCCGTCCCGGTCCAGCCGGTTGCCGGTCCCCTGGACGTGGCGCACAAAGGACCGCACCGCCGGGGCGATGCCTCCTTCGCGTGACCAGTAGATCCACAGCGGGGCGCTCATCGGGGTGTGCTCGTCGACCAGCGCTGGCCATCTCGCCGAGTCGTCGGCACTGAGGTTGTCGTCGGCGATGACGGCCACGCCCAGCCCGGCCCGGGCGAGCGCAACGAGTGTGGTGGCGTTGACGCTCTCCGACGTGATGTCGAGCCCGAAGCCCCCTGCCCGCAGCGCCGGCTCCAGCAGGCGCCGGGTGAGGCTATCGGCGGACCCGGTGAGCACCGGCTGGCCACGCAATTCAGCGACCGAGACGTGGCTCCGGCCCCGCCACGCGTGGTCGTCGGAGGTCACCACCGCCAGCCGCACGTCGCCGAGCTGGTGGCCCGCAAGACGCTGGTCGGCCTGTGAGAGGCCCGTCACGAGATCGACGTCCCCGTTAAGCACCTGTTCGATCGCGGGCAGGCCCGAGTACTCGTGGACGGCGACGTGGATAGCGGGATGCGCCGACCGGAAGGTGCCGATCAGGGGCGCGAGGAACCGTGGCACGTGCGGATATGCGCAGGCCACCGTGACGACGCCCGCTCGACCGCGAGCGAGTTCGTGGGCAAACTGGGAGACCGACTCCGCTCGATTCAGCAGGTAGTCGGCGCGGGGCAGCAATTGATTCCCGGCACCGGTGAGCTGTACTCCGCGGCCGGACCTCTCGAAGAGGGCGATGCCCAGCTCCGCCTCCAGCGCCTTGACCGAACGCCACAGCGAGGGCTGCGGCACGTCGAGGGTGGCGGCGGCGCGGAGGAACGACCCCTCGCGGGCCACCGCAACGAGATACCTGAGTTGACGCAGCTCCACGCACGGCTCCTAGTTACACCAGTGAATAGCTCGATCCCAGAATAGACCGTAGACAGCGCGTGATGAGGGTCATACGCTCCTATGTGTACTGCAATGCAGAAAGTCGTCCTACCTTGAGGAGAATTGGATGTCGGAGTCTGGTGGAGGAACCGTGGCCACTGCGCGGCAGCGTCAGCTGGTCGAGCGGGCACTCGGTGAGTGGCAGGGCGAGGTGGCGGATCGAGTCATCGTTGTCACCGGTGGAGCCCGCGGCATCGGCCGCTCCCTCTGCGAGGGACTGTTGCGCGCCGGCGCCAAGGTCGTTGCAGCGGACCTGACGTGGGACGACGCTGACGACTTCCGCAAGCAGCTGGAGTCGGACGGCAGCGGCATGGCCGTCGACATGGACATCACCGACGACGACGCCCTCGACGCCGCCCGAGACGCTGTCATCGACAGGTTCGGGACCGTCGACGTCCTAGTGAACAACGCGTCTCTGGTCTCCGAAACCCTCTTCCCGCCCACAGGCCACCGGAACACCCTTGACACGACCGACCGCGACTGGGAGGTGATGTTCGGCGTCAACGTGTTCGGCACGCTGAAGGCCATCCGCCGGTTCATCGAGCCGATGCGGGCCCAGCAGCGGGGCAGCATCGTCAACGTCGTCAGCAGTGGCGTCCTGGCCGTCGCCGCCGGCGGCGGCTACCACGGGCTGCGCCCGTGGACGGTCGAGATGCCTTACCAGGCCACCAAGGCCGCCGTGATGGCGCTGACCTTCTACCTCGCCGAGGAGGTGCGCGGCGACGGGGTCGCGGTTAACGCGATCATGCCGGGGCACACCCGAGCGTCGTGGTTCGACGCCACCGCCCGGGCCTTCAACGAGCAGGGCATCGCCTACTTCATGCGCCCGGCGATTCCCGAGCACCTGCTGCCGATCTCGCTCTTCCTCGCAGCCCAGGACAGCGCGGGGGCGTCCGGGCGCCTCTACTACGTGCCGGAGTGGAACTACGACCACGGCTACGGGGACTACGCCGCGTGGCAGGACCATGAGCTGCCTCCGGACATGGAGGAGATCTACAGCCGGCTGGAAGCCGCGACCCCGTCATACGAGCGGGCCGGCGTGGCCCACCTCCCCTTCGACGCGCAGGGCGCCCTGTACGCCGCGGGCATGGCTAATCTCGGGGCCCAGAACAGTTGGACCAGCAATGACAGCGCTCAGTGATACCGCAGACGCCCAGACGATCCGCTTACAGGTGGGCCGTTCGGGTCCGCCCTCCCATCTCACCTCACGCAACCCGTCAGACCCCGAGAGGACCCGATCATGACCAGCATCAGCGAACGCCCCGTTGACGTGGCCGCCGCAGGACTGCACGACCTGGTGAAGCCCGACGAGGGCGCCGTCAGCCGAACGGTCTTCGTCGACGAGGCAATCTACCGCAAGGAATTGGACCGGGTATTCACCAAGACGTGGTTGTTCATCGGCCACGAGTCCCAGTTGAGTGAGCCGGGCGACTACCTGACGAACTTCATGGGCGAGGACCCTGTGATCGCCACTCGCGGTGCGGACGGAGTGATCCGGGTGATGCTCAACTCCTGCGCCCACCGGGGCATGGCCGTGTGTAGCACCGACGCCGGGTCCTCGAAGTTCTTCCGCTGCCCCTACCACGGCTGGACCTACAGCAACAACGGCGATCTGATCGGTGTACCTCGCGCAGATACCGTCTACAATGGCGAGCTGGACAAGTCGCGGCTAGGTCTGAAGATCGTTCCGCGGGTGGAGAACTACAAGGGATTCATCTTCGCCAATTGGGACATGGACGCCATCCCGCTGGTGGACTACCTCGGCGCTGACCAGCTCTGGTATCTGGACCTAGCCTTCGAGGCGCCGCTCGGCGGGCTCGAGGTGATCGGCCCCACGATGAAGTTCCGGATCAAGGCCAACTGGAAGCTTGCGGCGGAGAACTTCGCCGGCGACGACTACCACGTGCTCTACACTCACGGGTCGGCCTTCCAGATCGGCTTCCTCCCCGACTACGACATGCTCGCCGACTACATCGCACACTTCGACCACGGCCACGGGATGGGCGACATCAGCAAGCCCGGCCGGGCCTATCAGAACGACGTCGGGATGGCTCAGTTCCTCGGGCCGGAGGCGATCGAGTACGTCAACGCCGTGCACGAGCGGCTCAAGGCCCGGGTCTCCCCGCTGCAGGCGGAGATGCACGGGCTCGGTGAGGGCAATATCTTCCCGAACCTGTCATGGATCAAGTTCGGCGTCTTCCACGTCTTCGGGCTCTTCCAATGGCACCCGAGGGGACCGGGTGAGATCGAGGTCTGGCAGACGGCGCTCTTCGACCGCGACGCGCCGCAGTCGGTCAAGGACTTCGCCCGCACCCAGATGTCCCAGGAGAACGCCGCGGCCGGGATCTTCGGCCAGGACGATGGCGAGAACTTCGAGCAAATCACCGAGTCCGCCCGCGGGGTGGTCTCCCAGACCCGGGATTTCAACTACGCGATGGGCCTGGGGCACGAGGGCGAGATCCACGAGGAGGGATACCCCGGCCACTTGGGGCCCCACTATTCGGAGCAGAACCACCGCAACTTCTATCGCTACTGGCTCGAACTCATGACCACCCCGGGAGAGCAGAAATGACCACTTCCCTCACCGATCTGCGCCGCGACGTCGAGGACTTCCTCTACAGCGAGGCCAAGATGCTCGACGAGCAACGCTACGACGAGTGGCTCGACCTGTTCACCGAGGATGTCCATTACTGGATGCCAATCACGGAGACCCGTGAGGTGCGGCAGCACCGGGACCACGTCCCCGGCGAGTGGTCGCTCATGGAGGAGGACGCCCGTTTCCTCGCCAAGCGGATGGAGCGCTTGGCCGGTGGTCTTGCCCACTCGGAGCAGCCGCGGTCGCGGACGCGTCGGTTCATCAGCAACGTCCTGGTCACCCCCGGGCCGGACGGCGACCTGGTAGCGGAGTGCAACTTCATCGTCTTCCAGTCCCGGCGGGCCAACTCCGAGCAGTTCTTCGTCGGCTCCCGTCGCGACCGGATCGTGACCTCCGGTGAGAACTGGAAGATCGCCGAACGGACCGTGCTCCTCGACCACCGGGTGCTGCCCCGTGCCATCTCCATCTTCTTCTGAGGCCCAGGCGGCTGACCTCGACGGCAGTCGGGACGTCGGGGCTGATGGCGCACCAGAGCCGAGTTCTTGGCTGCGCACCGGCTCTGCCGACGGCGAGCTCGTAGTCAGCAACGAGTTCGCCCGGGTGCGGGTACGCGCCGACCGAGACGGCAACGACCTTCGCCTGGCCATCCGTAGCCTGCGCACCGGCCGCGAGGTCTTCCTTGACGCGCTGCAGCTGGAGAGCCTCACCTGGCTCGACGAGAGGGCCTACACGACATTGCTCACCGAGCCGTTCGGACCGGAGTGACCGACCATCCCGCACCGGCCGCACGGCCGAACAGAGAGGAGCCTCAACGTGACGAGCACTGAAGGGGGAACGGCCCAGCCGCAGGGGAACTCGTTCTGGGTGGACCTGCTGGGAACCGAGGTCCGGTACCGCCAGGCGAGCTCTTACCGCACCCGCAGCATCGAGGCAGGCGCCGGTGAGCCGGTAGTCCTGCTGCACGGCGTGAGCGGGCACGCCGAGACCTGGGTGCGCAACGTCGCCGTCCTCGGCCGGGACTTCCGCGTGCATGCCATTGACATGCTGGGTCACGGCTTCACCGACAAGCCGCGGATCGAGTACTCGATCCGCGCGCTCGCCGAGCACGTGCTCGGCTTCCTCGACGAGATCGGCGCCTCGCGAGCCCACCTGGTCGGGCAGTCTCTCGGTGGCTGGGTCGCGGCGTTTCTCGCCGTCCACCACCCCGAGCGGGTCGCCTCGCTCGTCAGCGTCACCGGGGCGGGGCTGCAGGTGGACGCCGACGGTGCCACGCTGACCGAGAACGTCGGCCGACAGGTCGCGGAGGCCACCACCAAGGCTCTGGACACCCCGACCCGGGAGAAGGTCCGGACTCGGCTGGAATGGCTGGTCCATGACCCGTCCGTGGTCACCGACGAACTGGTGGAGACCCGGTACCGGATCTACGCCAGCCCGGACTTCGCCGCCACCGCCGGTGACATGGTCGCCGCATTCACCTCCCGGCCCCGGCCGGAGGAACTGCTGACCGCCGAGCGGCTCGCGACGATCAACTGCCCGACGCTCGTGCTGTGGACCCGGCAGAACCCGACCATGCCGTGGCCGGTGGGGGAGGCGGCCAGCCGGATCATTCCCGATGCAACGTTCCGTCTGATGGAGGACGCCGGTCACTGGCCGCAGTTCGAGAAGCCGGCGGAGTTCCACGCTGTCGTCGGCGGTTTCCTGCGTTCGGTCACCGCGGGGCGCCGAGGTGGGCGCACCGACGGCGACGGCGACGGCGGCCCCACGGATCCGGCCACCAACCGGCAACGGGCGGCCCGCTGATGGGCAGGCTGGTAGGTGCGTACGCGACGTCCCACACGGCGATGATGATCCGAAAGTTCCAACCGGACAACGACGTGCACGCCGCAGTCCATCAGGCCTTCGCTCAGGTGCGTGCGGAGGTTGACCGGCTGTCCCCTGACGTGCTCGTCGTCGTCAGCAGCGAGCACCTAAAATCCTTCAGCTACGACAGCTTTCCGCAGATATGCGTCGGAATCGGAGAGATAGCCACCGGTTGGGGCGATGGAGGAGTGGCCAGCGCCGAGGTCCCACTTGCTGGCGCCTTCGCTGCCCAGCTGCTCTCCGAGGGGGTGGCCGCCGGGTTCGACCTCGCGTTCTCCGCCAACCCGAAGATCGACCATGCGTTCATGGCACCATTGACCCTCATCCGACCAGAGATGGACATCCCGGTGGTCCCGGTGTTCCAGAACGCCAACACCGAGCCTCTGCCACCCCTGTGGCGCAGCGCCCAACTGGGGGAACTGCTGCGCGACGTCATCACGCGGCGGCCCGCAGCCGAAACAGTGGTCGTGCTCGGGACCGGCGGGCTCTCCCACTGGGTCGGCACGCCGGAGATGGGCCAGATCAACTCCGCCTTCGACGAGCGGTTCCTGCAGCACGTGCGCGCAGGGGACCTCGGCGCGATCCTCGCCATGAAGACCGCCGCCGTCCTCGCTGAGGCCGGCAATGGTGCCCCGGAGATCCGCAACTGGGTCACCGCGATGGCCGCCGCGTCCAGTCAGGAGGGCTGGGGAGTGTCGGAGCCTGAGCGGACGGCCCGTGGGCCGAGAGGGGTCGTCCTGGCCTACGAGTCCGTCCCGGACTGGGCGACCGGGATCGCGCTGGCTCGGTTGGCCCCTGAGGAGGAACCGTGAACTTACCCCTGGACCAGGTCATCCGCCGGGTCGTCCGGGATCCGGAGTTTCGTTCCATTGCGGAAGAGTCGGGCCAGCTCGCGGCCGACCTCGCAGGCGTACGGCTGGCCGATCTTGCGGCTGTCCTGGAGGGCGACCTGGTCACCCTCCATCAAAGGGGCGCCCACCCACTGCTGATCATGCAGCTGGCCGGTGCGCTCAGGATCGATCCGATGCGGCGCTTCGCCGCCGAACAGACTGCCCATGACTTAACCACGGAGGGACGATGAACATTACGGTGGACCTCGAGCGGTGTGAGGGCTTCGCCTCGTGCGTTGTGACCGCGCCCGAGCTCTTCGACCTCGATGACGAGCGCAGCGTCGCCGTCGTCCTGGAGCCTGTTGACGGTGGCCCCCGCACCCGCGCCTTAGCGCTCGAGGCCGCCGCGAGCTGCCCGGTGCGGGCCATCACCGTCCTCGACCCCGTTGTGGACGAACCATCGCTGCCGCGGCGCGGCCGGTGACCGACGGAGTTTCGCCGGACGCGGTGGCAACCGCGGTCGAGAACGAACTCCGTCGGGCGGCGGTGACCGGTACGCCCTGTGCCCCGGTTCGTGAACGTGCTACCACCGACGTTGGCGGCCGGCTGCGCCGTTCAGCAGGTTCTCTCCGCTCGCGCTCTCGGTTGGCGGGGTGGCAGCCGCAATGGCCGATCGCTGAGCGTGTCAACGACCACGTTGTCAGACCGGGCGACTCGCGATCCGGGGCTCGATGCCAGCATCCCGGGCTGCCACGCGTACAGCATTTGGTCGCCGCGGCGGGCGTATCGTTGACGCCCAAGAGGATACCGGCCTGCCAACCCCGGCTATCCATGCGCCCTCTCTACCTCCTGGATAGTCAGACCGCCAGCCGCCTAGCGAACTCGCCAGAGTTCGTCTCGATCACCCAAAGCCCGTATCCGTGCCCGACGTAGCTACGGATCCACTCCATCATCCTGATGGGCGCGTGCGAGCGCCGCCCGATCTCCAGAGGGTGGCAATGTCAGGGAGGGCGGAGTCGTTCATCTCGCGGAAGCGGAGCATTGGTGTGGGCCAACCCGAGCAACCTTTGCATCGTCAACGCCGACGCCCGCCCGGATCGGCGATCCTGTACCAGATGCGCCGAACCACAGCGTCAGTGGAGTGTGCATGTCGTGGAGGATCGTCCCCGCGGTTGCGCGAGACCCCCTGGCGGCAGCCGCCCAGCGCCGGACCCGGTCTGCGACCCACCCTCGTGGCCTTCCTGCCGCACCTCGGGCACTGGCCCAGTCGGCTAGAGCGGGCCAGTTCAGAGTTTCCATCCAAGCCTTCGTCGTCGGGGAATCACGACCTCAGCTCCGCTAAGGAGCCGGGATAGTGCAGACCACGCGACGACACATGCGACCCTACGCTCAGGCGGCAGTCAGAAAATGTGTAACCCACATGGTGAATATCCGCGTCGCAATACTTCCAAAGCGTGGTGGCCCTTCCGAATCGCATTCGCCGGAGATGTCGGAAACGAACGTAGCGAATGAGTCGTCGCCTAACTGCAACCCTCTGCTTTGGAGTTGCCCTCAACCCGCTCAACTCGACCATGATCGCGACCGCGCTCTCGCCCATCGGCCGCGATTTCGGAGTTGGTACGGCGGATATCGCGTGGCTGGTGTCCGTCATGTACCTGGCCAGCGCCATCGCTCAGCCGGTCGCCGGGCGCATGGCCGACGAGTTCGGTGGGCGCCGCGTCTTCGTGGCGGGCTGCGCTCTGGTAGCTGTTGCAGGCCTGGTGGGTGCGCTCGGGATGTCTCTCGCTTTGCTAGTGGTGTCGCGCATGATGATCGGCCTCGGCACTGCCTTAATATATCCGGCCGCCGTGTCGATGGTCCGAGAGCGGGCCGCCGAGCCCCTGGGCATGCCGAGCCCGACAGGTCCACTGCGCGCCCTCAACGTGGCTACTCTGATCGCATTGATGGTGGGTCCTCCGTTCGGGGGGGGTTGGTGGACCTATTCGGATGGCAGGCGGTGTTCGCTGCGAATCTGCCCCTGGGTGCTGCGAGTCTTGCGGCTGGCCTGCTCTTCCTGCCGAAGACTCAGCCTGCCGCCCGTCACAACCCTTTATGGCGGACGATCGACCTCCCGGGCGTGCTGATGTTCGGGGCAACGATCACGATCTTCCAGATTCTGGTGGCTACACTCTGGACGTTTGCGTACCTGCTCGGCCCGGCCCTTGCCGGCGTGGTTTTGATCTTCGTGCGCATGGAACTCAAGACAGAGCATCCGTTCCTCGACTTCCGGATGCTGGCCACCAACCCGGCCTTGGTGCGTACCTACCTGCGCATAGTCCTGACCTTCGTTTTGATCTACGGGGTGATATTTGGGGTGACCCCTTGGCTCCAAGACGGACGAGGCCTCACTGCCAGCGCGGCCGGGCTACTCTTCTTGGTGATGTCGGGAGTCGCAGCCGTGACGTCCTTCATGGGTACGTGGGGATCCCGGCCATACTGGGCGCTACTGATTCCGGCCCTTGCCCTCTTGGCAGGAAGCCTGGCGATGGTTGTGCTAGACAGCGCAACCTCGATCCTCCATATAGGTTGCATGATGGCACTGTTTGGTATCGCGAACGGAATGGCCCAAGTCGCCAACCAGATCATCGTGTATCAGGTATCGCCCCCCACCCAAGTGGGTGCAAGCGCTGGCATGTCCCGCACTGCACAGTACCTCGGCGCCATGATCGCGACTGGAGTGATCACTGTCGCTTTTTCCGAGGGCGGGCACCAGCCAGGCATTGAACAACTTGCTCTGATCTTGATCTCGGTCTCGGCGATACTCGTCATTGTGACGACCGTCGACCCGAGCCTGCGGCGCCAAACAGACTCGTGACCCTGCACTAAAGTGCCGGTAACGGGTGAACTTGAAACTGAGAGATGTGACTCGGGGTTAAGTCCAGGGTCGTGGTGGATAAAAGGGGCGCTTTGACACCTCCCGGCGAGTCCGGAGACTCTGGTGGACCCCGGGTTCTACGTGGTCGAGATTCGTTGGAGTCTCATGCCACGGTGATGATGCGATTGGGCTCGAATTCTATCGGCGTGAGCCACCCGAGCTGGCTGTGACGGCGCTTCCGGTTGTGCCAGATCTCGAGGTACTCGAACATCGAGTTGGCCAGTTCCAGCCGGGTGTTCCACTTCTTCCGGTCGAGCAACTCAACCCTGCATCCGCCACCAGAATGCCTCGTGTCACTGCAGGACGCCGTCGCGGATTGGCTCTGCCGGCCGCAGTCGGCCACCGCGGCCCGTCGGAGGCGCTCACGGCCCGCGTGGAGGGGTTCTTCGCCGCCTCGGACGGGACCTACGGGTACCGCCGGATCCACGCCGACCTGGCCGAGGAGGGCACCGAGTGCTCACCGGAGCTGGTGCGTCAGATCATGCGCACCCAGGGGCTGATCGCGTGCCAGCCCCGCCCGTTTAGGGTCACCACCGACGCGGACGCCGAGGCGGCAGCGACGATGCCTGACCTGGTGGAGCGTGACTTCACCGCGGACCGTCCCGGGGTCAAGTTCGTCGGGGACACCACCTACATCCACACCTGGGCGGGATTCATCTACCTGGCCACCGTCAGCGACTGCTACTCCAAGAAGGTCGTGGGCTGGTCGATCGCGGACCACATGCGCACCGAGCTGGTCGAGACGGCGCTGAAGAACGCCGCGGCCACGAGCGTGATCGAGCCCTTGGCGGTCTTCCACTCCGATCGCGGCAGCGTCGACCGATTGAACTCGCCCAGTTCGGGTCCTGGGCCTTTGCCGGCGTCTGCCCCGCTACGGGCAGCCGTCGTGGCGTCAGCACCTGGCGGCCGCGTGCGCGGAACGCGCAGCGTTGGGGCTAGCGTCCTTGGTGCTCTACGACGTCACCACCTTGTATTTCGAGATCCACGAGGGTGACGGGTTCCGTGAGCCCGGCTTCTCCAAGGAATGACGCCTCGAACCGCAGATCACCGTCGGGTTGTTGACTGATGCGACCGGGTTCCCGCTGATGATGGAGGCGTTCGAGGGCAACAAGGCCGAGACCAAGACGATGCTGCCGGTCATCACCTCGTTCATGGCCGCCCACCAGTTGGGCGACGTCACGATCGTCGCGGATGCCGGGATGGTCTCCGAGGCCAACCGGGAGGCGATCGAGGACGCCGGCCTGTTCTATATCATCGGCGCCCGCATCCCCGAAGAGCCTTACCACGTGAAGAAGTGGCGCCGAGACCATCCCGGCGGGCCGATCCCCGACGGGCACATCTTCGCCGCCCCTGGCCAGCGACCGGGGCGAGGAAGGCGGCCGGGCGCCGAGACAAGGTCACCTACTACCGCTACAAGGCCGACTCCGCCCGGCGGTCGCTCCACGGCATCGACACCCAGATCGCGAAGGCCCAACGCGCGGTCGCCGGCAAGGAGCCAGTAAAGCGGAACCGGTTCGTCCAACTCACCGGCGGCGAGTAGACCATCAACCGCGACCTGGAGGCCAAGACCCGTGCGATCGCGGGGTTGAAGGCCTACATCACCAACATGGCCGACCCGACACCCGAGTTCGTGATCGGCGCCTACCACCAGCTCTGGCACGTCGAGAAGTCGTTCCGGATGTCCAAGCACGACCCACGAGCCCGCCCGATCTACCACCACAGGCGGAGTGGATCCAGGCCCATCTCAACGTCGTGTTCGCCGCCCTCGCGGTCACCCGGCTCGTCGGGGAAAGCACCGGCTGGTCCATCAAGAAGTTCGTGCGCACCGCCCGCCGCTACCGCACGATCGCGCTCCGCGTCGGTCAGCACACCATCACCGCCGCGGACCCCCTGCCGGCCGACCTGCGCGACGCACTGGCTTAGATCAACTGAAGGTACGCACTAGCCGAGCCGAGCCGAGCCGAGCCGAGCCGAGCCGAGCCGAGCCGAGCCGAGCCGAGCCGAGCCGAGCCGAGCCGGGCTGGGCGAGTCGTCCGAAAAAAGGTGGCGCTCGTCGTCGCTGTCGAGAGGGTCGCGGAGATTCTGCGCTTCAAGAGATTGAATACACGCTATTCAAATTTGTCGATTGTGGCCTGCGATGGATCGTAGGTAGGTTCTTCTTCTCGCCCCAGTTCTCCGCGAGAGTCAGGGCCGTTACTGACTGATTTTCTCGCCGAGGCCGATCGGCAAGCGTCGATTGTCTACAGGGACTAGCCAAAGTAAGGGAAATAGAGATGAATAGGCTCGCGGACAAGGTTGCCGTCATTACAGGTGCAGCATCGGGTCAAGGAAGGGCGGCGGCATTACTCTTCGCTCGCGAGGGCGCCAACGTCATCATCGCTGATTTCGACGAGGAGGGGGGGCGCCTCGTCGCCCAGACAATCGTCACAGAGGGCGGGAATGCCTCATTTTTTAGGGTTGACGTCACGTCTGAAGATGAGGTCGCAGCACTTATTCAGCACACCGTCGAAGCCCATCATCAGATCGATGTTATGTACAACAATGCTGGCCTTGTCCGAATGGCACCCATCGCTGACCTGCCAACCGAAGACTGGGACTTCACGGTCCTGTTCGAACTTACGCAGGTCTACTACGGTTGCAAGTATGCCCTACGCGAAATGAAACGGCGCGGGTCCGGAGTTATCATCAATACTGCGTCCACCTCTGGAATAGTTGGCATCCCGACACATGGACCGCATGCCGCCACCAAAGCGGGAGTCATTGGACTCACCCGCTCAATCGCCGTCGACTATGGTGCGAACGGAATCCGCTGCAACGCGATCGCGCCGGGATTCGTGCCATTCACCAAGCAAACGGCGGACCTGTCCAATGACCCCTTCATTGAGATGATGCTTGGAGTTCAACCTCTTAAGCGACCTGGAACCCCCGATGACATCGCCGCCGCCGCCCTGTTCCTTGCCTCGGATGAGTCCTCGTGGATAACCGGACAGGTTCTGGCCGTCGATGGCGGCCACACTGCCATGTAGGCAGGCGTGCACGGCGGGTCTGTCCGAAGAACGGTGTAAGCAGCGTTTCCATTGTTAGAGGTCCTCCGCGGCCGGCATCCGGTCGGCGAAGGTGATAGCGAAGGCCTGATTGCGATCGAGACCAAGATGAACCGCCGAGCTCAAGGCGATGGTCCAGGCCCGACGGTCGCACCTGATGGACATCCACGGCATCGATCCTGTGGTAGCCGCGCGGATCCTTGCCGACGTCGGTGACGTGGCCAGGTTCGCCGACCGCAACCGGTTCGCCTCCTGGACCGGCACCGCACCGCTGGACGCCTCCTCAGCCTGGATCCGTAAGTTCTTGGGTGGCCCGGGAGGGCTTGATCGCCCTTGATGGCTCCGATGGATTGGCCGCCCAGCTCCTCCTGGGACGCCTTCACTGCTGATTGAGATGCGCGTCCTGGTCGCTGTTTACGGATCTGTCGGCGGGGTGTTCCTTCGGGCCACGACAATGCCTTGTGCGCTCGAAGGAGGAGTAGATGAAGGAACAGGTTCCGCTCGGGTGGGCGGGCATCGACGTCGGCAATGGCCACCACTGGATCTGCTTTATCGACGAGGCAGATACCACGGTCTGGTCGACGAAGGTGATCAACGACGAGGCCGCAATCCTCGACGCGGTCGGCGGTGTTCTTGCCCGCGCGGAGGAGGTGGTCTGGGGAGTCGATGTCACCGGGACCATGTCGGGGCTCCTGCTTGCTCTGTTGGCGGCGCACGGTCAGCGGGTCAGATACGTCCCCGGCCGCACCGTGAACCAGATGGCCAGCGCCTACCGAGGTGAAGCCAAGACCGACGCCCGCGACGGCTATGTCATGGCCGAGACGCTGCGGCACCGCGGCGACCTTGCCGAGGTGGAGGTCGCCACCTCGTTGGTGACCGAGCTGCGGCTGCTGGTGACCCATCGCACCGGCCTGGTCGGTGACCGGGTCCGCATGGTCAACCGGCTGCGCGACGTGCTCAGCGGCTACTTCCCTGCGCTGGAGCGGTCTTCGACTACGCCCATAGCCGCGGCGCATTGACCCTGCTGACCGGCTACCAGACGCCGCAGGCGATCCGCCGTGCCGGTCAGTCGCGGCTGCGGACGTGGCTGGTCAAGCGGAAGGTCCGCAGCGCCGACCAGATCGCAACAGATGCCCTGGCCGCGGCCAAGGCCCAGCACACCGTCGTGCCGGCCTCGGGCACGTCCAAGCGCTCATCGCTCTGGCCCGGCGACGCGTCGACGTCCTGTGGGCCCTGCTCCGCGAGAACCGGCCCTTCGAACTGACCCCACCGTTGCGAGAACCGATGCCCCGAACGGCTTGACAAGATCATTGACAATCCACCGCTCGGATGCCGCGGTAGCGGCGGGTCTGATGCAAGAGGGTGCTCCTGACCTGCAGGATCACGGTTACCACGCCAATGATCAGTCAGAGTCAAGGGAGCACCGAGGAAGTACAGCGTTGAGCTCCAGCAGCGGGCCACGCGAATGGCATTGGACGCCCGGAAGGATCCGGAGTCCGCGCGTGGAGCGATCAAGCGGGTCGCCGATCAGCTCGGGGTCCACCCCGAGGCGCTGCGGAACTGGGTCCGTCAAGCCGAGGTCGACGGCGGGGTCCGGCCAGGCACCACGAGCGATGACGCCCAGCGGCTGGCCGAGCTCGAGCGTGAGGTGCGGGAACTGCGTCGGGCCAACGAGATCCTGAAAACGTCCGCGGCTTTTCGCGGCCGCGGAGCTCGACCGCAAGATCAAGTAGAGGTGCCCACCGCGGTGCTGGTCGACTACATCGACCAGCACCGTGACCGGTTCGGGGATGACCGCCCTCGCGCCGACGCTGCAGGCCTTCTTCACCGACCGGCTGAGTCATCAACTTGGTGCCAGCGCACACACGATCGCTGCCTACCGCGATACCTGGCGCCTGCTGCTCGCCTTCACCACGGCGCGCACGAACATCGCGCCGACGAACATCGACATCGCTGATCTCGACGCGCCTCTGGTCGGGGAGTTCCTCAACCACTTGGAGAGTGAGCGCGGCAACAGCACCAGAACACGCAACGGTCGGCTCGCAGCGATCCACTCCATGTTCACCTTTGCCGCGTTGCGTCATCCAGAACATGCCGAGACGATCGCCCGGGTCCTCGCGATCCCGCCCAAACGCTACGACCGGCCCCAGGTCACCAATCTCAGCCGAGCAGAAGTGACCGCCCTGCTCGGAGCTCCCGACCGCAGCGCTTTGCCTGGATGTCGGCCACGGCTGGGTCCTTCGGTGGTGAGCGAGGTCGAGGGTGAGGGGGACGTCACAGTGGTGCAGGAGTCGGTCGAGGATGGCGGTGGCACCACCCAGCGGACTTGACCCGGACAGAGCCCCTTTTGGGGGCTCTTCACAATTGAGGGTGTAGCCGAGGTCTGAAACCGCCGGACTCGAGCAGCGATCTAGCGATGTAGTTGGTGAGGTTGCGGAACCCGAGCGCTGAGCCGCGGAGGTGTTCGAGCCTGCCGTTGATCGCTTCGGTCGGGCCGTTGGATGTGCCGGGCCGGTCGAAGTAGGCGAGCACGTCGTCGGCTCGCTTCTTCAGGGTCCGCCCTAGCGTGACGAGCTCGCTCAGTGCGGCCGGGACGCCGTGGCTGATCGACTCGATCAGCTTGCACATCAGCTCGCGGCCCTTGGCGCGGTCAGGTTGACGGTAGGCCGCGACCATCCGCTGATAGATCCACCAGGTCACCTCGACTTCAGCATGATCATCGGTCGCGAACAGGGTCTCCAGGCGCGCCTTCTGCTTGTCGGTGAGCAGGTCTGCGCCGGTGTGTAGGGTCCGGCGCGCGCGGTAGAGGGGGTCGTCCTTACGGCCGCGGTTTCCGTGGATGGCTAGTTGGACCCGACGTCGGCAGCGGTCCAGCGCGTCGCCGGCCAGCCGCACGACGTGGAACGGGTCCATCACCGCGACCGCGTCGGGGAGTTCCTCGGTAGTGGCGGTCTTGAAGCCGGTGAACCCGTCCATCGCGACCACCTCTACGGCGTCGCGCCAAGACTGCTCACGTCCGGCGAGCCAGGTCTTGAACGCCTGCTTGGACCGGCCCTCGACCATGTCGAGCAGCCGTGCTGGGCCGGTGCCGTCACGGATGCCAGTGAGGTCGATGATCACGGTGACGTATTTGTCGCCACGCCTGGTGTGCCTCCACACGTGCTCGTCCACGCCGATCGCGGTGACGCCCTCGAGTCGGGCAGGGTCGTCGATCAGCACGCGCGTGCCTTCGGCGAGGACCGCGTCATTCGCGGTGTTCCACGCGACCCCGAGACCCTCGGCAACCCGGGCCACCGTCAGGTGCTGGCGCACGATGGCTTCCAGCGCCCACCGCAGCCCACGACGCGACAGCTTCGCTCGCGGCTCGGCCGCTCTGGTCGTGTCCTGGCGCCACACATGTCGACAACCGGTGCAACGGTAGCGACGGACCGTGACCAGCAACGTCGTCGGCCGCCAGCCCAACGGCTCGTGTGCAAGTTCTCGGGTCACGGTGTCGCGCGGCACGCCCTCGCAGCCGCAACGACGACACCACTGATCCGGTTCGAGGATCCGGCAGGCGAGGACAGCACGATGGGCGTCGAGGCGTTGGCCGGTGACCTCAAGGCCGAGCTCATCGAGCCGGCAAAACTTGGTCAGATCAGGGCAAGCGAAGGTAGCGTCAGACAAGTCGAGGTCTTCCAGATGGCGAGCGTCAGAACTTCCATCATCGGGAGGCCTCGACGTCTACCTGGCCACCGCCCCTACCTCAGCCGCTACACCGTCATCTGTGATGAGCCCTTTTGGGGGATATTTGGCCTCACCCGAGGGAGGATTTTCACGACGGCTGCGGTGTGATGTAACACTCACCGCACCAGCCCTCGAACCCGTGAGACGGACTTGATGACGGGACGGAGTTCGGCGGTGGTGTACAGGACGACCAGGTAACCGGGAAGTCCTCTACAGCGCTGACCCCAAGAAATGCAGCGCGTTCGAATCCCCCCGACAAACGAAGTCGCAACTGAAGCTAGGAATGGAGGCAACAATGCTGACTGTGAATGACAGTGGTCAACTGGTGAGCCCGAACGGGCAGACACCTCAGGCACCACCTGTGAATCCCGCCCTGTCGTCTCAGCTCAAGGAACTGTCCGAGAGCGAGGGTGGCCTGCTGGACCGGCGCATGTTTTTCGACCCTGAGATCTACAAGGTTGAACTTGAGCGCGTCTTTGCACGATCATGGTCCTTTCTCTGCCATGAAAGCCAGCTGGCCAAGGCCGGGGACTTCTTCTCGACCTACATCGGCGCCGATGCCGTCGTGGTGACCCGACAGCGCGACGGCTCGATCACCGCGGTGCTCAACTCTTGTCGCCATCGTGGGATGAAGGTCTGCCGCGCCGACTGGGGGAACGCGAAGGCCTTCACCTGCACGTACCACGGTTGGTCGTACAGCACGGATGGCTCGTTGGTGAGCGTGCCCAGCGAGGAATACGCCTACTACAACGAGATCGACAAGTCGAAGTTGGGATTGCTGCGGGTTCCACAGGTGCAGTCCTACAAAGGGCTGGTTTTCGGTTGCTTCGATCCCGAAGCGCCGTCGCTTGTCGACTTCTTGGGCGACATGACCTACTACTTGGACATCCTGCTTGACCGTGTGGATGGCGGCACCGAAGTCATCTCCGGTGTCCACAAGTGGAAGATGCGGGGCAACTGGAAGCTTGCCGCCGAGCAGTTCAGTGGAGACAACTACCACACTATCTCCAGCCATATATCGGTGCTGCTGTCTGAGTTCCCGCCCGAGGCGGCGGACGCCTTCATGAATGTCGACGGGCTCGAGATCAACCCAGCGGAAGGCCATGGTGTTGGTGTTATGTACTCGCCGACCGGAGCGCCGTTCTCGGCGGGGAGCAGCGAGGCGATCCTGCGCTGGCGCGACGAGACGCGCCAGGAGTCCATCAACCGCCTTGGTAAGGAGCGCGTAGAGGGGATGTCCTGGACGCACGCCAACGTGTTCCCCAACTTCTCTTACCTCCACGACAGCTCGGTCCTGCGCGTTTGGATGCCCAAGAGTCCCACCGAGATGGAGGCCTGGTCGTGGTGCATCGTCGACAAGAAGGCTCCGCAGGAGGTGAAGAATGCTTGGCGCACGCAGGCCATCCGACACTTCAGCCCCGGTGGTACTTGGGAACAGGACGACGGCGAGAACTGGAGTTACTGCTCAGGTGCTGGGGGTCAGGAGGGAGTGGTGACCCGACTCTCCAAGTTGCATGTCGAGATGGGAGTGGGACACGAGCGCTCGCATCCGACGCTGCCCGGCAAGGTCAGTCGCACCTACAGTGAGCAGAACCAGCGCAGTCTGTACCGACGCTGGGGCGAGTTCATGGCGGCGGAGTCTTGGAAGGACATCTCCGTGCCGGTGCGTACGGCCGAGGTAATCGACCGAAGCGACATGGCGAAGGCGGGAGAATCCTGATGAGCGTTCTTGAGAATACGAATACAGAGGTTATTGACGTCGCCCGTGCGGTCGAGAAGTTCTACTACAAGGAGGCGCGACTCCTTGACGACAGGCTCTTCACGGAGTGGCTCACATTGTGGGCCGACGATGCCCACCTGTGGGCGCCTCTCCGGTATAACCTGTCTCGGCGGGAGCAGCAGTTCGAGTATTCCGGTGAAGACGACTTCGGATACTTCGACGACGACAAACCGAATCTCGAGAAGCGGGTGCGGGGGTTGGAGACCGGGCAGGCGTGGGCCGAGGATCCCCCGACGCGCACCAGGCGCCTCATTACGAACGTCGAAGTGGAGCCGGACGATTCCGGTGTAGGAGACTACCGGGCCCGGTCCCACTTCCTCGTCTATCGCAACCGCATGGAAGCCGATGTTGACCTGCACGCTGGATGTCGGCGCGACATCCTCCGCCGGACTGCCACGGACGGTCTGCTCATCGCCCGCCGCGAGGTCATCCTAGACAACAACGTGTTGCTGTCTAGGAATCTGAGCATCTTCTTCTGAGAAGCGAAGTCACAGTGACGTTGAATCACACGCAGATAGCCCGCTGCGCGCGGTCAAGTATCAGCAGTTGGCTTCGGGCACGATGACCAACAACGACGTGGAAGTGGAGCTGCCGAACGTCGAGGGCCGCACATGGCGCCGTGCCTGTGCGGCCCACGACGTGCCCGAGGACGAAGGTCTGTGCGTCGGTACGCTGCCGCCCGTCTCGGTGTTTGTAACAGAGGGCGAGTACTTCTGTATCGACGATACGTGCACCCACGAGACCTACTCGTTGGCGGACGGGTGGGTCGCGGACGGTTTCGTCGAATGCGCCCTCCACCTCGCTAAGTTCAACTTGCGCACCGGCGAGCCGCTCGCGCCGCCCGCCACGACGGCTGTGGCCGTCCATCCCGTCGCACTCGTCGACGGGGTCCTTTATGTTGCGCTTCCGAGCGCGTACCTCATCAAGGAGTGAGAGCCGTGGGTTGGCTTCAGGACTACTCGGTCATCGTCACCGGAGCCGGTTCCGGTCTCGGTCGCGCGACATCGTCGAGCGGTATGTCGAGGAGGGCGCTCGCGTCGTCGCCTTCGACCGCTCCGAGGTGAAGCCACACCGACAGAGAGTCAGCCCACAGTTCATTCTAGGTGGCAGCGACGGGTCGGCGAGGAGAGGCTGGATGTCGGGCGGTTACTGACTGGCGCTCCATGGCTCGGGACAGCCCGGGGGCGGCGGTGTCTTGGGAGGCCCTTCGCGCGCGACCCCCACCGGCCATCACACCGAGCCTCACCGAGTCCGAACAACAACCATCATCTCGATCCCCGCCAGGAAGAGGGTGCACCAATGACCGCACCGCACCACGTCATCGTCGGTGGCAGTGCTGCCGGTGTCGCAGCGGCACTAGCCATGCGGAGAAATGGCTTCGAGGGTCGGATCACTCTCGTGGAAGCAGCCTCCGAGGAGCCCTACGAGCGACCGCCTCTGTCGAAGTCTTTCACCGACCTTGACGCGCCGCGTCGGATCCTCCCACCGAGCACGTACGTCGAGGAAGACATCGACCTGCTGCTCGGCATGCCGGTCGCAGCGCTCGATGTCGACCGGAAGGTGGTGCGGTTGCCTGACGGCGAGGGACTCGGGGCGGATGCCGTGCTAGTGGCGACCGGTGTCAACGCTCGGCGTCTGGGAGTTCCGGGAGAATATCTCGAGCATGTCCTGGTGCTGCGTGGCCTGGCGGATGCACGTGCGCTGGCGGCGCGCCTCGACGTGGGCGGTCCTTGGGTGATCGTCGGAGGAGGGTTCATCGGCCTCGAGGCGGCGGCCGTCGCGCGGGGAAGAGGGATCGATGTCACGGTAGTCGAGGCGATGCCGGTGCCGCTGGCCGGCGTGCTGGGCCCTGCCCTTGCAGCCCACGTCCAGCGGATGCACGAGCGTGAGGGGGTGCGGATTCTGGGGGGGCGCACTGTGACCGAGTTCGTGGGGGAGAGGGAGGTCGAGAAGGTCGTCCTGGACGATGGCTCGGTTCTGGATGCGGCCACCGTACTCGTTGGCTGCGGGGTGGAGCCCAACGACGAGCTGGCCCGAGACGCAGGGGTGTACTGCAACGGCGGCATCGTCGCGGACCGTCACGGTCGCACGAGTGTCCCCTGGATCTGGGCGGCCGGCGACGTCGCCACCTTCGTCAGTCCGTTCACCGGGCGTCGCCAGCGCATCGAGCACTGGGACGTCGCCAATCGTCTAGGCACAGTCACCGGAGCCAACATGGTTGGGGTACCGGCAGCCAACACAGATGCGCCGTACTTCTGGTCCGATCAATACGGACATCGGCTCCAGATGTATGGCCGACACCAGCCAGGCGACCAGTTCGTCGTCCGACCTGGCGTGACCACGGCGCAGTTCGTCGCATTCTGGGTCCGCGATGGGCGGGTCACCGCGGCGGCTGCGATCGACTCGCCGAAGGAGTTGCGGGCGACCAAGCCACTGATCGAGGGACGAGTTCCCGTTATGGCATCGGACCTGATCGACCCGGCCGTCTCATTGCGTGCGCTCGGGCGTGTCGCCTCATCCACGAAGCCAGATCGTGATGGCGCATAGGACGATGCCTCCGCTGCCGTCCGTACCCGGGGAGTCGACGTCGTGTCGGGCGGCAACGTTCTCCGCATGCCGCAGGAACGAAGAGTAGACGCCGGCGTACCCGAGGGTGAGCGTCGCCCGGTCCACCCGCACCGGACGGTCCTGCAGCGGCACCGGAGATGGCGGACAACCCCCGAGGTGCTGAGGTCCTGCAAGCAGATTGAGGTTCCCCCCAGACCGTAGAGGCATCGACAATAGGGATTGCGATGTCAGAGAAGCGGAAGAAGTACGAGACCGGGAGTTCCGTGAGGGAGCTGTCCGGATCGTCGAAGAGACCAACAAGCCGATCGCGCAGGTAGCGCGCGACCTCGGTGTGAACGAAGGCACCCTGGGCAACTGGGTGAACCGTGCACGCGAGGCGGCCGAGGGCACTCGTGGGTTGTCGAAGGACGACGTCGAGGAGCTCAAGCGGCTGCGTGCCGAGGTGGCCGAGCTCCGGATGGAGCGTGATGTCCTCAAGCGATCCGTGGTCCTGTGGGTCAAGGAGGCGACGAAGTGAGCGTGGCACGCTTCATCGCCGACCAGAGGACCAACTACCGGGTGCCACACACGGTCGTCTGTGCCCTGCTCGGCGTCAGCGTGGCGTGGTTCTACAAGTGGCTGCGCCGAGCCGAGAGTCCCGGTGCGGTCAACGGTCTGCACACGCCGCGGGAGCGACGCCGCGACACGATCGACCGCGCCGTGAAGGTCGCGTTCGGTAAGGCCCGTGGGCTGCACGGCTCACCGCGGCTAGTCCACGACCTGCGTGACGCGGGCTGGACTGTGTCGGAGAAGACGGTCGCGGACTCGATGCGCCGACAAGGGCTGGTTGCACGGCGGATCAAGCACCGCAGTGGTCACTTGATCCTGCGGTCGAGCTCCGCCGCGGCGAAAAGCCGCCGTCTTCAAAATGTCGTTGGCTCGCCGCAGCTCCTTGACCTCGCGCTCCAGCTCGGTGATCCGCCTTGTCTCGGCCGTCGTGGTGCCCCCGCGTTCGCCGGCGTCGATCTCGGCCTGGGAGACCCAGTTGCGCAACGTCTCCGCGTTGATCCCCAGCTGATCACCTACCCGACGCAGAGCCCCGGACCTCGTCGCCGGATCACGTCGCAGATCGACTGCCATCTTGATCGCTCGCTCCCGAAGCTCCTCGGGATACTTCCTCGGTGCTGCCATGACTCTCATCCTCTCGTGGGATGAGAGCCTCCATCAGACCCGGCACGGGACAGATCAGCGTGCCGGTCGTGCAGTGCTTCGACGTCGGCCCAGACCCGGGTGATGATCGAACCCACGGTGCGCCAGGCAATCCGCATCAGCTCGGTCACCGCGCTCTTGGAGCACTGGGTGGCCAGCCAGGCGACCTGTTCGTCGAAGGCATAGGTGTGCCCGGCCGCGTGCCGGGCCCACGGCACCGCCGCCACCGTCGGCCCATGATCGCGACACCGCACCCGGGGCGCGTCGGCTTCGAGGACCGTCTGGATCGTGCCCAGGTCCAGTGCCCGCCACCGCCGCCAGGCCCTCCCCGCCGTCATACCCAGGCGAGCGCCGTCCGCAACGGCCGCACCGGCCACGGACCCGCTTGCGAGGACGAACGTGAGCGACCAGCCCGGCGTCCTCATCGAACTCGACCTCTTCGATGACAGTCTTCTCGACCCCAAACAGGGCGCGCCATAGGGTGGCGTTCTGCACGCCGTTCTCCGCTCTCTGGTTCCTGTTCTTCGACAGCTCAGAAACCTAGACAGGAAACGGCGTGCTCACGTTTCAGACGCGCTCAACCACCCACGGATACAGCAGAAGAGCCGGAAAAGGGGGGTCCCGGCTCAGTCGCGGAACTGATCCCGCTGACCGTGCCCGAGGTCCGCCGCCTGCTCGCCTACCTCATCTGGAACCGACCGCCCGAGGCCGCCGCCGTCCTGGGTTGGGTCGCACTGGCGTCGACGACATCAAGCCCGCGCCCGCCGCTGCCACTACGCGGCCAGAGGCGCCGTTCCATAGATGCGGCTGTAGTACTAGGTGCTTGCAGCAGCATGACCCACAGGGCCCCAGACAAAAACCTGCTCACCGAAACTGCGCGTAGCGCTGGTCAGTTGGCAGCGAGACCGGTTGCGGCACACACGCGGGCCACCATGGACCGGTCAGAGCCAGCGCGGGATCTCCGGCAGCTCACCGGTCGAGCTGGTGAGCCGGCGCGCGCCGCGGCCGGTGAGCCAGCGGACGAGGTCCGCGGTGGTGCCGCTGACCGTCGGCCCGGCGCCCGCCCCCACCGTGACCTGGCGGTCCCGGTCGGTGGGGGCGAGGACGAGGTCGGCCTTCTCCTCGCGCCGCGCCCACGCCCGGAGGACGTCGGCGAGCAGCTCGTCGAGCAGGTCGGCCGGGAAGTCCCGGAACGAGCCGGCGTTGTCCAGGTCCACGGCGTGGACCCACACCTCGCGGGCGCGCATCCAGGCGGTCTCCCGGGCGGGCACGGTGCGCCCCTGGGCGGTGCGGACCTCGTGGTCCCACTGCTCGTCGGTGAGGTCGCGCCACTCGACGTTCAGGTGGACCTCGGCGTGGGCGAACAGGTTGCGCAGCGCCCGGGCGGGGAGGGTGGCCCCGCGGTCGATCTCGGTGTTGCGCTGGCTGGTCGAGGCGTACATGGGCGTCTCCACGCCCGTGCGCGCCCACCCGCACAGCCTGGTCAGCGCACGGGCGTTGTACCCCACGTGTGCCACCAGGTGCGCCCGGGTCCAGCCGGGCAGCAGGCTCGGCCCGTAGAGCTCCTCGTTGGTCAGCTCGTTGAGCTTCCGGGCGAAGTACGCCGTGCCCGTCCGCGCCCACGCGAGCTCGCGCGCGGGCACGTTCTCGGAGTCGTACCGCGCGCCGGAACCCTGCCGACGCCGGAGCTCCTCGCGGGCCTGCTCCAGCGAGGTGCTCATGCGCCCACCGTGGCGGGGCCTGCTCGGCCCGGCCCGCGACCCTTCTCCGCGACCGCGAGGTTGACGAGCTCGCCGATGCCGTCGATGGACACCGACACCGTCTGGCCCGCGGTGATGTACCGGCCGGGCTTGCGCGCGTGGCCCACGCCGCCGGGAGTCCCGGTGGCGATGATGTCGCCGGGGTTGAGCGTGAAGATCGTCGAGATGTACCGCACGAGCGCCACGGCGTCGAAGACGAGGTCGTCGATGCGGGTGCGCTGCATCTCCTCGCCGTCGAGGCGGGTGACGAGCTCGGCGTCGGCAGGCAGCTCGTCCGGGGTGACGAGCACCGGGCCGACCGGCGTGGAGCTCTCCCACGCCTTGCCCTGGAACCACTGCGGGGTGCGGTACTGGTAGTCGCGCATGGTGATGTCGTTCATCACCGTGTAGCCCGCGATGGCAGCCTTCGCCTGCTCGGCGTCGGCGCGGCGGACGGTCTTCCCGACGACGACGACGAGCTCGCCCTCCCAGTCGATCTTGTCCGACTCCGGCGGGATCTGGATCTCGTCGCGCGGCCCGATGAGGGCCTCGGGGAACTTGGTGAACAGCGTCGGGTACTCGGGGAGCTCGCGGCCCATCTCGAGGATGTGGTTGCGGTAGTTCAGGCCGACGCAGACGATCTTGCCCGGCGACGCCACCACGGGGGCCAGGTCCGCCGTCGCCAGATCGTGCTCGGCGCCGGAGGCCTCGGCCGCGGCGGAGAGGTCGCCGCGGCGCAGCAGGTCCCCGACGTCGGTGAAGCCGGCCAGCTCGACGGCCTTGTCGCCGTCGACGCGGGCGGCAACGGTGCCGGAGATGGTGCGCAGCGTGGTCAACTTCATCGGTCGGTCCCCTCGATGTACGTGCGGTCGAAGTGCAGACGCTCCATGATCGGCGCGTCGGAGAAACGGAACAGGTCGAACTGGGTGTCGCCCTGGAGCGACCACGGCACCCACGAGGGGATGACGAACATGTCGCCGATCTCGAGCTGCTGCTCGGTGCCGTCGATGACGACGGAGCCGGAGCCCTCGAAGACCTGGAAGACGGTCGAGCCGACCTCGCGGCGCGTGGCCGTGACGGCGCCGGCGCGCAGGCGGTGGAACTCCGCCCGGATGGTCGGCATGACGTCCCCGCCGGTGGTGGGATTGACGTAGCGCACCGCGGCGTGGCTTTGCTCGACGGTGGCCGGCTGCCCCTCCTCCTCGAGCAGCAGCTGCTCGGTCAGCGCGCGGTCGGTGAACTCCCACCGGTACGCGCCGATCGGGGAGGAGACGGTGTTCTGCAGAACGGAGAGCGGGCGCAGGCCGGGGTGGCACCACAGGCGCTCGCCGCGGGAGTAGTTCGGCGTCGCGTAGTCCGTCACGCGCTCGGAGCCGAACTCGAAGAAGCCGACGTCGTTCTGGTACGAGAACGGGATGTCGAGGCCGTCGATCCAGGCCATCGGCTTGTCGGTCTCGTTGTGGTGACCGTGGAAGTTCCAGCCCGGCGTCAGCAGGAAGTCGCCGCGGCTCATCCGCACCGGGTCACCGTTGACGACGGTCCACACGCCCTCGCCCTCGACGACGAAGCGGAAGGCGTTCTGGGCGTGCCGGTGCTCCGGCGCGGTCTCCTTCGGGCCGAGATACTGGATGGCGGCCCACAGCGTCGGGGAGACGTAGGCCCTGCCACCCAGGCCCGGGTTCGCCAGGCCGATGGCGCGGCGCTCACCGCCGCGGCCGACGGGCACCAGGTCGCCCGAGCGCTTCGCCAACGGGTAGAGGCTCGACCACTTCCACACGTGCGGCACCGCCTTGGGCGCCGGGTGCATGGGCATAAGGTCGTCGATCTGGGTCCACAGCGGGACCATGTGGTTCGCCTCGAATCCGGCGTAGAGCTCGCGCAGCTCGGGAGTGTCCTCCGGCTGCATCGCGTTCTCGATGTCGCCGTGCTCCAGCGGCTCTTCGGTGGTGGTCATCGTCTGATCCTTTCGACGTGTGAACGTGCTGGTGGCAGTTCGGTCACCGTCAGCCGGTGACTCTTGCTTCGCGGATGGGCACGGCATCGTGCGAGCCGAAGGGCAGCGCCGGGCGGTCCGCCTCGGAGGCTGTGAGAGGAATGACCTCCTCGAGCCGCTCGCGCGAGAGGACAGCTAGTTCGTGGTACATCCGGGTGCCGTTCGCCTTCCATTCCAACTCGGTATCGGAGAGTTCGCGGACTACGTGAGCCGGGGAGCCGAGCACCAGGTGTGCGGCGGGAACCTGCATCTCCGCAGGCACAAGCGAGCCCGCCAGGACGAAGGCGCGCGCCGATGCGTGTACCGTCCAGCAGAACTACGCCGATCCCGATGAGCGCCCCGGCCTCCACTGTGCACCCGTGGAGCACGGCAGCGTGTCCCACGTGCGCGTCTTCGCCGAGCACCGTGGTGCGGTTGGGGAAGGTGTGCACGACGCACCCGTCCTGCACGTTCGACCCCGGCCCGAGCACGATGCCGCCGAGGTCGGCCCGCAGGGACGGGTGCGGACCGACGTAGCAGCCCGGCCCGACCACCACGTCACCGATCAGCACCGCGCTTGGGTGGACGTACGCTGTCGGATCGATGACTGGGGTGACCCCGGCGAACGTGTACGCCGGCATCAAAGGCTCGCGCGGATGCCAAGTCCGGCAGCGAGACGCTCGGCGATGTCCGTGCGGAGCGCCTTCTTGTTGATCTTGCCGACCTTCGTGGTGGGCAGCTCGTCGGTGACCTCGAGGTGCTCCGGCCACTTGTACCGGGCCACCCCGGCGGTCTCCATTGCCGCGTGGACCTCCTGGAGGGTGAGGGTCGCGCCGTCGTGCGGGACGACGTACACGCACACCCGCTCGCCGAGGACGTCGTCGGGCATGGCGACGGCGGCCACGAGCCGGGCGGCCGCGAACTGGTAGACGAGGTTCTCGACCTCCTCCGCGGAGATCTTCTCCCCGCCGCGGTTGATCATGTCCTTGTCGCGGCCCTCGACGATGAGGTTGCCCATCTCGTCCGTGCGGCAGATGTCTCCGGAGCGGTACCAGCCGTCGGTGGTGAAGGCGCGGGCGTTCTGCTCCTCGGCGCGGTAGTAGCCGCGCAGCGTGTACGGGCCCTGGGTGATGAGCGAGCCGTGGGTGCCGCGGGGGACGGGGTTGTCGTGCTCGTCGACGAGGAGGACCTGGTCGGCGGGTGACATGGGGCGGCCCTGGGTGGTGAAGATGACCTCCTCGAGGTCGTCCAGGCGGGTGTAGTTCAGCAGCCCCTCGGCCATGCCGAACACCTGCTGGAGCGTGCAGCCGAGCGTGCCGGGGACGCGGCGGGCGACCTCGTCGGCCAGCCGGGAGCCGCCGACCTGCAGCACCCGCAGGGACGCGAGCTGGCCGGTGGGGTTGGCCGCCTGCTCGTCGAGCCACCGCTTGGCGATGGCGGGGACGACGGCGGTGTGGGTCACGCCCTCGCGCTCGATGGTGGCGAACGCCCGTGCCAGCGAGGGGCTGGGCAGCATGACGACCGTCCCGCCCACGAGCAGGGTGCCGAGCACGCCCGGGCAGGCGAGCGGGAAGTTGTGCGTCACCGGGATGCTCACGAGGTAGACGGTGTCGGCGTCGAAGCCGCAGATCTTCGTGGACTCCTTGGCGTTGTAGGCGTAGTCGTCGTGCGAGCGGGGGATGAGCTTGGGGATGCCGGTGGTGCCGCCGGAGAGCAGGAAGAGGGCGACGTCGGAGGTCGCGGGCTCCTCCGCGTCCCACCGGGCGCGGTGGGACGCGGCCTCGGCGTCGTCGGCCGGCGCCGCGCACAGGGCGCGCAGGTCGACGGACCCCTCGGCGACGTGTTCGCCGGCGACGAGCAGGTAGCGCAGGCCAGGGTTCTCGGCGGCGAGCTCGAGTGCGAGCCGCTGGTGGTCGAAGTCCTTGACGACGTCCGGCACCGCGACCGCGACGGCCTCGGCGTGGGCGACGAAGTAGGACATCTCGTGGCGCCGGTGCCCGGGCAGGGCCATCACTGGCACGATCCCGGCCCGGAAGCAGGCCAGGGTGAGCACGACGAACTCCCACCCGTTGGGCAGCTGGACCACGATGCGGTCACCCGCGGCGATGCCGAGGTCGCGCAGCCGGGAGGCGGCGGCGTCGGCCCGGGCGACGAGCTGGGCGTAGGTCAGCCGCACCTCGCCGTCGACCACGGCGACGTCGTCCGCGTGGGCGTCGGCGGCGGTCCAGAGGTGGTGGCCCAGGCTCTTGCCCTCCCAGTACCCGGCGGCGGTGAACCGCTCGACCAGCTCGGCGGGCCAGGGGACGATTCCTTCGGAGATGGGGCGAACCATCACGACTCCTTCGTGGTGACGACAGCGTCGAGGGCGACGAGCCCGTCCGCGGTGACCCGCAGCGGGTTGATCTCGACGTCCGCCAGGTGCGGGGCGTCGAGGAGGAGGGTGCCTAGCGCGCTGACGAGGTCGGCGAGCTCGGACCGGTCGAGGGCGGGCGAGCCGCGGAAGCCTTCCAGGAGGGCGCGCCCGGCCAGGTCCTCGGGCATGGTGGCGGCCTCGGCGGGGGAGAGTGGCGCGACGCGGAGGCTGACGTCGGCGAGCGCCTCCGCCACGGTGCCGCCGAGCCCGAGCAGGACGACCGGGCCGAAGACGGGGTCCCTGCGCGCGCCGAGGATCAGGTCGACGCCGGCCGGGGCCATGGCCTCGACGAGGAACCGGTCCGCGCCGGCGGACCGCAGCCCGGCGAGGGCCTCGTCCAGCCCCTCGTGGCTGCGCACGCCCAGGCGGACGCCGCCGATCTCGGTCTTGTGCAGCACGGCGGCGTCGAGGAGCTTGACGGCGACGGGGCCGCCGAGCTCGTCCAGGGCCGCGTGCGCCTCGGCGTCTGAGCCGCAGGCGCGGCGCGGCATGGTGCGCACGCCGAGCTGCGCGACCAGGCTCTTGGCCTGGTCCTCGTCCCACGAGGTCCGCTCCGCAGGTACCGGCGTCCCGTTCTCGCCGGTACCTGCCGGTCGGGCGGTCGCGGCGCTGCGTGCCAGGCCGTGCTGGCGGCGGGCGTCCTCGACCAGCGCGGCGACGCCGGTGGCCAGCGCTGTCGGGGCGCCGTACGCGGCGACGCCGTTCTCGTGAAGGCGTCGGCGGATCTCGCGGACCTCGTCCGGCGCGCCGCCGAGGCCGACGAGCGTTGGCACGGTCGTGCCGGCGGAGGCGGCCGGGACGGTGGCGGCCAGGTCGATGCTGTCCGGCTCGGTGAGGGCGTAGGTGGCGACGGCGTCCACGGCCGGGTCGGCGGCGACGGTCTCGAGGACGGCGCCGAACGTCTCGGCCGGGCGGCCGGTGTCCACGGGGTTGAGCTGGTAGGTCAGCGGGGGCAGGAGCTCCCCGAGCTGCGCCACCGTCGCGTCGCCCAGCGTCGGCACAGCCACGCCGTGGCCGCGGAGGCTGTCCATGAGCATCAGACCGGGCCCCGCCTGCGCCGTCACGATGCCCACGCCCGGGTCGGCCGCCGGGGCGAGGCGGGTGTGGGAGAGCGCGGCGACGGCGTCGACGAGCTGCTGCTCGTCGTCCATCAGGACCGCGCCGGCCTGGCGCAGCGCCGCCCGCGTGGTCCGCCAGGACGTGGCCAGGGCGCCGGTGTGGGACTGGGCGAACTCGGCGACGTCGTTGCGGCCCACCACGAGGGCGACCACGGGCACCCGCTGGGTCAGCGCCCGCACGGAGTCCACGAGGCGCCGTCCGTCCGCGACCGACTCCACGTGCAGCGCGACCACGCGGGTGGCGTCGTCTTCACGGAGGTGGTCGAGGACGTCGGGGGCGGTGACGTCCGTGGCGTTGCCCAGCCCGAGGGCGAGGCTGACGCCCAGGCCGGCCTCGGCGAGGAGAAAGGACAGGGCGTGGTTGATCCCGCCGGAGGCCGCGACGACGGCGACCCCGCCGGCGGGCACGTCCGCGGCCGCCGGGACGAAGCTCGCGGTGAGCTTCTGGGCGGGGGAGAAGAACCCCGAGGTGTTCGGCCCGAGGAGTCGCACGCCGGTGCGGCGGACGGCCTCGAGCAGGGCCGCCTGGTGGACGGCGCCCTGCTCGCCGGACTCGGCGAACCCACCGGCGCAGACGAGGGCGGCCTTGGTGCCGGCCGCGGCGGCGTCCTCGACGGCGGAGGCGCAGGCGGCGGCGGGCACGCACAGGATCGCGAGGTCCATCGGGGCGCCGAGGGCCTGCGAGGCCGCCGCGACGGAGGCGTGCAGCCCTGCGTCGGGGTCGGGGTTGCGCGAGTTGACGAGCCCGAGGGCGCCGTCGAAGCTGCGCAGGGAGCGGGCCATGACGGCGCCGAGCTTCGCGCCGGAGCGCGAGGCGCCGACGACGGCGACGCCGCGCGGGGAGAAGAGGGGTCGCAGGTCAGACACCGGTGCCTCCCGCGTTCGCGACGAGGTCGGCCCGGCCGGAGAGCACCAGGGTGGCGGCGCGGTCCTCGTCGGCCTGCTCCTCCACCAGGGCGACCGGCAGGCCAGCGGCGAGGCGGACCTCCTCGGCGAGCAGGACCCGGGTGAGCGGCGTCCCGCCGTGCACCGCGACGAGCGCGGGTCGCTCGGCGCGGCAGGCCGCCACCGCGGCCGCGGCGCCGGTTACGCCGTCCTCCGTCTCCGGGGCCGTGAGCCACAGCGCCCACGGCTCGTCCTTGCCCGGCGCGCTGCCGCCCTCGACGGCGCGCCCGCCGTCTAGGGCGGTGGGGCACTCGGCGAGCGGGACCGCGGCGCCGCCGTCGTCGGTCACGAACCGACGCCCGTCGCGCTCGACGATCCGCACGGTGCGGCCCGGGAAGGTCACCTCGCCCAGGTCGAGCGGGGTGCTGAGCGGGTCGTTGCCGTGGCGCTCGCGCCAGGCGGCGTCGACGGCGGCGATGAAGTCGGGGTCGCGCCGGGCGATCTTGGCGCGGCCGATGGACCGGCTCATGAAGTGGAAGGCGAACTGCGTGGGGTCGAACGCGGCGTGGTAGCGGCCGAAGTGCTCCCACCAGGACAGGCTCGGCCGGGCCGAGCCCTGGATCTTCTCCACCGAGGGGCGGGCCGCCGCCTCGTACGCGGCCAGGGCCTGCTCGACGTCGTCGTGCTCGGCCACGGCGAGGGCGAGCTCGATCGCGTCCTCCATCGCCATCTTGGTGCCGGAGCCCACCGAGAAGTGCGCGGTGTGCGCGGAGTCGCCGAGGAGGGCCAGCCTGCCGGCGTGCCAGGACGCGGCCCGGCGGGTGCGGAAGTTGCCCCAGCGGGAGTTGTTGACCAGCAGCGGCTGCCCGTCGATCTCGTCGGCGAAGAGCTCCTCGAGGTACTTGCGGCTCTTCTCGTCGCTCGGTCCCGGGGGTTGGGTGACGTCGAACTTGTCGAGGCCGGCGCGGCGCCAGGTCTCCTCGTCGGTCTCGACGATGAAGGTGCTGACGTCCTCCGAGATGGGGTAGCCGTGGACGGCGAAGACGCCGTGCGGGCCCTCCTTGTGGACGAACGTCAGCCCGTCGAACATGTACGAGGTCCCGAACCAGATGAACTTCGCGCTCGCCTCGACCGCGGTCGGCCGGAACGTGTCGGCGCAACGCTCGCGGGCGCGGGAGTTCGCGCCGTCGGAGGCCACCACGAGGTCGTGGTCCGCGAGCACGTCGTCGACGTCCACCTCGGTCTCGAACCGCAGGTCCGCGCCCTCGGCCCGGGCGCGCTCCTGCAGGAGCAGCAGCAGCGTCTTGCGGGAGATGGCGGCCATCCCGTTGCCGCCCACCGTGATCCGCTCACCCTTGAGCCGGACCTCGAGGTCCTCCCAATGCGTGCCGTGCTCGCGCAGCGCGTCGATGAGCACCGGGTCGGCGTCGTTGATCTTCTTCAGGGTCGCGTCCGAGAAGACGACGCCGAAGCCGTAGGTGTCGTCGGCGCGGTTGCGCTCGTAGACGGTCACCCGGGCGTCCGGCCGGCGCTGCTTGATGAGCGTCGCGGCGAACAGCCCGCCGGGACCACCGCCGATGCAGGCTACAGAGAGCGACATGGAATCTCCTACGCGTTCACGTCATCGTGGCCACCATGTGGCTAGCCAGGCCGGCCAGTCTGCGACATTTGGCAGACGGGCGTCAAATAGTTGAAGCGGACATCTGCACTGGTTCCTCACGTCGAGTTCCGGTTATGGAGTCAATGGCTCGCTCTGCCGCAGGGAGCAAGAGTTCGGACGCCTCTTTGAACAACTGATGGGCATCGTGGCCGCACCAACGGGCGGGCAACAGTTCCAGCGGCAGACCAGGGTCGCGGAAGGGGAACTTCCGCCACTCGTGGAAGAGCTCGATGCGTGTCACCAGTGCCTCGTCCGGCGCGAGCCGGCCCGAACGGTACCGGGGCAACTGGGCACGGAAGCGCTCGAGGAACGCCTGGTAGTCGGCGTTGAGGGCGTCGAGGTCCCAACAACGCTCAGCCATGTCGCGGTCCGCCGGCAGCCCCTCAGATTAGAACTCCTAGACAACGTGCGCCCGTTAATTACCGGCGACCCGGACTACGAGTGTGATACATATGCCTAGCGGTCGTCAAGGAGATGAACCAATATTATCGTCGTCGACATCCCGTTCCCTGGTCCTCCCGGTGACCTCGATGATGGCCTGTTCGGCTCCCGGCCGCAGGCACTCAATCGCCTCTAGGAAGAGGTCGTATGCGTCGTGGCCGTGCCAGTGAGCCGGCAGCAGTTCGACGGGCAGGCCAGGGTCCCGGAACGGGAACCTCCGCCACTCCTGAAGAAGTTCGGTCCGCGTCACGAGCGCTTCCAGCGGCGGCACGCGTCCATCGCGATAGCGTGGAAGCTCTGCCCGATACTGCGTGAGGAAAGCCAGGTAGTCCTCGTTGAGCGAGTGAAGATCCCAGCATCGTTCGGCAATGTCCCGATCCCACGACAGCCCCTTAGATTGCGCGCGCAGGAGATCCAGGCGAACGTCGGGGGAGAGTGCGAACTTCTCCTCTACGGAGGCCAGCCGGTCATGGGGAGACGCCCAGGTCGCTGCTGCAAGAGGCCCGAACCCGAGCCACGCCAACTCCTTGCGCAGTTCCTCACGGCTGGCCCTCGCCGACTCCGGAACGTAGTAGATCACCATGTGCCACCAGCCGTCCCACTCGGCGCGTGGGTCCGCGAAGATCCGCTCCCGGCCTTCGTTGAGGAGCCCCCAACTGCGCTCGTTCAGTGCGTAGATCACCTCTCGCCCATCGACACCGGGGCGTGTATCGAACCAGCCCTCTTTTCTCAATCGCAACATCACCACTCGAGCGGTCGAGGCGCCGACGCCGAAGGGGGCGAGCAGCGCGACGATGTCACACAGCCGCGCCTCCCCACCCCGATAGCGCAGGTACTCACCGAAGAGATCGAACGCGACGGACCGGGGTTTCATCACAGTTCTGCTCGGACTTTCTGGGACAGGGGCCGCATCCAAGGTGCGGAAGGCATGGTCATTCGGGCTCAATGCGCTGCGCGTATGTCATACGCATGTTCGTATGTGAAATCCCAGTATCCACTGTGCCACCGGCCTGCTTTGGTTAACTTCGGGTCGCGGCAATGGCCCGATAGCGTCTCAGCAAGGCCAGGCTCGTCCACTGCCAGGGGAGTGAGCTGTTTGCAGAGCCAAGGAATCCCGCATACGGCCACCAAGAAGGTCTGAGGGGCTCGCCCACGGGCAATTTCCCACTTTTGTTCGTGCGTATCCATGTGCGCCTCGAACCCGATGGTTCACCACCAGTACTCATGCCAGCCATTTGGCGACTGCCTCGGCCCGATTGCGCGCATGCAACTTCCGGAGAATCTGCTTGACGTGCGACTTCACCGTCTCGTCTGTGACGAATAGCCGCGCCGCTATTGCTGAATTCGTCTCGCCGGCGGCCATGAGCCGTAACACCTCGCTCTCGCGCGTTGACAGCGACGAGGCGGGCGCAAACCGGACCGCCTGCCGCGGATACGTGTCCAACTGAGAGCGCATGAAGCTGTTCGCTCTTCCGACTCCACCGGCGGGTGGCGGCATTGTAATATCCGCGTATCCGTCGGCGGCACCCGTTGCGGTGTCGCTGAGGCTCGCCAGTCCTGACTGGATCACCCCGAGCCTGTCTAAGAGGGCGTTTCTCTGCCACAGGTGCGAGACCGATCGGGCTGCCTGAGTGAGCAACCGCCGATCAGGTTCACCGACGTAGCGACGCTGGAAGTAGCGATCCGCATGTATGAACCCGACCACGAGGCCCTTCTGCAAGATGGGTGCAGCCACATAAGAATGGACCCTAGAGACGTCAGCGAGGGGCCGATGGATGCGCTCATCAGTTGAGGCCGCGGTCACACAGATCGCCTTCTTTCCCCGTACCATGACCGACTCGAACAATGAAGACACCTTTTGAGGATGAGCGCCGCCGACACGTAGTATCTCGGTTGCCCACGCTTCGTCCGTGGGGATACAGACTGCATTGGTGAACCACATGCCGTCCTGCAGGGTCGATGCGATCGCCCGGTCGAACCCGAGGCCGCAGACCACCTCCGTAGCACGCTGGAGGAGTGCTTCCGTTGACTCGGTGTTTTCCAACTCCGACATAGTTTGTTGGAAAAAGTCCGATGCGCGTTCACGCTCGCGTGCCTGCGCCTCGCGGAGCCGAGCCTCAACGTTTCTGACCCTGCCGAGAACTTCAAGAAGTTTCCTTCTCGACTCGACTCCCGCGTCTGGCTGCCCTGCGTCGATCGCCCCGATCGCCAGTTGCCATACACGCGACAATGCCGCCGTGGCTGTCCGGACGTCTACAACCTCGTCGACGTCGGGATCAGCCAGCTGCAGCACCAGGAACTGCATGGCGCGGACCGTGTCACGAACCTCCTGCAACACCTCCAATTGAACCGGGCATCCAGGGAGCGACCACGGTTCACCCAGCTCGTTCAGGCGCCCCACCGAGATACTGGAGGTTGCCGCCTCACTCACGGTATCCGACTCCTTACTCCGCATGGATCCGAGGCCAGCCCCAAGGCTGGGCCTTCCGAAGGCAAGCACTGGGAGGGTGCTTCATAGGTGCATGAAAACCGGGAATTCTCAATTGTGAAGTACGAAGTCGGTCACCAGCCTGTTGAACTCGGCAGCGTGCTCGACCTGCGCCCAGTGGCCGCACCGGTTGATCAGTGCGACACGGGAGTTGGCGATGCTTGCGCAAAGCATGAGCGACGTCTCAAATGACACCACTCGGTCATCACGACCATGAATAAGTAGAGTCGGCGCCGTGATGCCACGGACGGTATTCATATCCGCCCAGATGGGGATGGGCGCCCGAGGCAGCCCCGCGACGACGTTCTCCAGGTGATCCGGGCGCAACAGTGCTGCATCCGACCGCGCCTGGCACAGCTCAGGCGTCGCAAAAGTGGCGGAGTCAAAGACCATGATCTCAACGAGGCGACGCATGTTCTCCGGACTGGGCGCCCGGTACGCCTCGTACATCACTTTCAGCCCTTCGGACGGACCATCGCCAGCACCGAAGAGGATTGGCCGCATGGTCGCTGGCGGACCCATCGTGATCAGGTGCGACACGCGACCCGGCTGCTCGGCAGCCAGTCTGATAGACGTGTGGCCGCCCATGGAATTCCCGACGAAGGCAGCCTTCTCGATGCCAAGGGCATCCAGGAACTGCACTGCCGCCTCAACATGGTCAACCTCATCGAAGGAGACTGCGTCGGACTCGCCCCAACCGGGCATATCCACGGCAAAGACGTGAAAACTCTCAGCGAGTGCCTCGATATTCGAGGCATAATTGCTCCAGCCGGTGGCACCCGGGCCGCCTCCGTGCAGAAGCACCACCGGATGTCCCTCGCCAGCCTCGTAATAGTGGATGTTCCAGTTCTTCGTTTTCACGTCGCGAGCGATATCGCTCGGGCGAAGAGTCACCTCAGTGCACCTCGTCCGTTGCCGTGTGCGCGAGTTGCTCGGCCAGAACCTGGGGTGGACGGTGCCCCCATGAGTGCAGGCGGTCGAGAGTCTTGACTTCCCAGGTCTCGTCGTCGATCAGGAGGGCGCCCCAACCGTACTCCACGTTGAATCCAGACGGTGTCCGTACGTAGAAACTGAACATTCTGTCATTTGGGTGCATGCCTAGTGTCATCTCGAACGGCTGTCTGGCGTCTAGACAACGGTCATAGGCAAGACCTACGTCACGGATGTCGCTAACCTCGAGCATGAAGTGATGCGCGACCTTCGGAAACGGAAGATTTCCGAAGGCGACCGTGTGGTGGCGCGGGTTGCAGTGCAGAAAGATTAGATCCGCGACGATGCCCGGCGCCACTTCCTCGACGATGATATCGCTGATCTTGAAACCCAGCAGGTCAACGTAGAAGGCGAGGTATTCCTCGCGGCTAACATCACCTGTCAATAGCACTTGGTGGCCGGCGCCTCCGTTGCCCGTGACGAAGCTACCTAGGAGCTTCGTGGACTCGAAGGGAGTTTCGGCGTCTGCGAAGCCGCTGACGAGCTCAACTCGGTTTCCCATCGGGTCGGTGGTGACGAAGATCCGGTCCACCTTGCGATCGGCGGCAAGGGCAGCATCTCCTTCTGTCACCTCGAAGCCAGCACTACCAAGGCCCTGAACAATCGCGTCGAGTTCGGGCTCGCTCGCGACCTCGTAACCGCTCACCACGAGGTCATCAGCCGCGCCTGCCTCCACTACCCAGCGGTGGGCCTTGTGGTCGGTACGCAGCGTAAAGCCGCTGGTCGTCTTCTCGCCGAACTGCATCCCGAGTAGATCGACGCCGAAGTGCTCCCACGCCGCCAGGTCCGAGACCTCATATCCGACGTAGGCGAGTTCCTTCACTTTGCTCACGGGCCTCCCCTTTCTCTGGTCGACCCCTAGGCGGGGCCGTCGTCATGTGTGCAAAACCACTGTTGCATATGTATGACGATGTGACAACGGTCGTCGCCCAGGTGCTGCGAAGTTCGGAAGCCCCTGACGGGCAGGACCGCGCACTTCGTAGCGTGAAGCGGATGTCGGGCGGATGCCGTCCCAGTAGTACTGGTGGAC